>CAZEOP010000030.1:0-23565 GCA_964513715.1 uncultured Gordonia sp. | reverse complement strand
CCGAACTGACTTCTCTCGGAGGTGTATCAATGCCGGTGATCCTGCTGGATCCAGCGCTGCCCGACCTGATGCCGGTCGGCGCGGTGGCGTCACTCGCCGGTCACGTCTATGTGACCGAGGACGTGCACCCGTCACTCCTCTGGTACTTGCCGTCGTACGAGTTCGCCAGCGATACGAAGGTGATTCCCTTCGGCTCGGCGCTGCTGTCGTCGGACCCGGACCATCCGTTGGTGCGACGGCAGCTCGCGCGGGGCGACGAGTTCATCTCCGGTGACTCGGTGAGAGGCACTCGACTCCTCGCGGCCGTCGGCCTGATGGATCGGCTCCGCCGCACGGGTCCGTGGGAGCGTCAGCAGACGCACAATTCGCTGCGGCGGTACCTCCTGGAGGAGGTGTACGAGCTGCTCGACGCCTTCGATTCCGGTGATGCCGAGGAGGTGCGGTCCGAGCTCGGGGACCTGCTGCTTCAAGTCCTGTTCCATGCGCGGATCGCCGAAGACTCGGCCAATGCGCCGTACAGCATCGACGATGTGGCCGAGAGCTTCATCCGGAAGGTCTCGTACCGCACACCGGGTGTGCTGTCCGGTGAGCACGCCGACCTGGAGCGCCAGATCCGCGAGTGGGAAGAGCGGAAGGCGCAGGAGCGGAAGTGGGGGAGCGTGCTGGACGGCATCGTCACCGCGCAGCCGGTGCTGTCGCTGACCCAGAAGCTGTTCGAGCGACTCGCCGCTGTCGATTTTCCCCGTGATGCGATCAGCCCGTCGCTGACCCGGATCGACGTCCCGTATCGCAAGCACGCGCGCGACAGCGTCGAGGACCTTCAGCGCCGCAATGTCCTCGCCCTGATGGACCAGGTGTACGCCGCCGAAGCCGCGGCCTCCGCGGCGGGTGAGTTCCCGCGCGACGAGAACACCTGGCGCCGGTTCCTGGGGATGTCGTACGACGAGCCGGGAACCGCGGACGAGCCGGTCGCCGAGGTTGCGCCCTGGACCGCGGCTCCGCTGGGTGCAGCCCGTCCTGATGCGACTCCTCCGAGTTACGACGATGTCGCCACCGGCCCGATCGCCGTCGCGCCGTCCGGTCCGGTGTTCCCGGAGGTCGACGACTTCCCCGGTCCGCCGGCGCCGATCGCCGTGGTTAGCGACGACCCGATTGCCAATTCCTCGCGCGATGTGCCGGTCTCGTACGGCGACTACGTCCCGCGGATGATCGTTCGCGTCGAAGAGGGCGACTGACACGGATGGTGGCCCGGCTCTCGGATGAGCAGGACACCGCACTCCATGCGCCGTCTGGGCCAACGCGCACGGTGAACTGCTGGACGCCGCCCCGATCATCCTCGACTCGGTTTCTGCGGGCAGGCTAGCAGCAGCTCTCGGCCGAGAATTGTCAGAGGGGCGAGATACATTGGTTATTAGAACACCAGTGTGAATAATTGAGTGGCCGTGGATGCGCACAAGGCAGCCCGGCTCGACCGATCGCCCGGTGTTCCGTCGCTCCCCACCAGGAGGATCTTGATGAACGCCGCAACGCTGACCGGCTTCGCCGATCATCTCTCCGATCAACTCACCGCCGGCACCGGCGACGGCGACCTCGCCGTGTTCTTCGAAGACGCCCGCCCTGTCGACGATGACCGGGAACTCCTCGCGCTGACCGCCGCGTTCCTACGGCTGCGCACCATCACCGATCATGCGCTGGCCCGCGCGGCTGACACGATCGACCGAGTCGGCCTGCCGGGGCGCAAACACCTGCGCTCGGCGGTCGGAATCCTCATCGGGCTCGGGGCGGCGCCGGCCGTCGCGCACCGACTCGTGCGGCTCGGTGTCGCCTCCGCGGACCCCGCCGCCGGACCGGTCACGCGTGGAATGCGCGACGGCGCAGTCTCCGCGGAGCTGGGAGATGCCGTCGTGCGCGGGCTGAACCACGTCACCGGCCGTGCCGAACTGACCGAGGAAGCGAAAGCCCAGCTGGTCAGCGCCCTGCTCGTCCAGACGACACCGGCCCGGGTGCGGGACAAGGCGCGATCGTTCGCCATTGCACTCGCGCCCGACGAGGATGCGGACGGTGGGGTTCCCATCGCCGAACGCGACGACCTCAACGAGGTGGAGGTGGTGCAGACCGACGACGGCCGCATTCGGGTCGCCATGGACCTCGATGTGCTGGCCGGCGAGGAACTGCACTCGGCTCTCGATCCGCTGACTCGGCCGGTGCCGGAGCCGGACGGCTCGCCCGATCCGCGCTCACCCGGTCGGCGCCGGGCTGATGCGTTCACCCAGTTGGTGCGCACCTATCTGTCTCGCTCCGAGCGTCCCGAATCCGGCGGCGTGCTCCCGCACGTCACGCTGCTGGTGCCGGCGGCGATGTCCATCAACGGGCAGCTGATCGACGGTCCGGGCCCGGTCGACGCGGGTCAGGTCCTCCCCCTGCCGATCACCGACCTCGAACGCCCGGTCGAGAGGGTGCCCACGCTCGGCTTCACCGGGCCCATCTCGGCCCGTACCGCCGAACTCGTCATGTGCGAGGCCTCCGTCGCTACGGCGTTGCTCGACGACGAAGGCGTGCCGCTGAACGTCGGCCGCGAGCACCGACTCTTCACCCCCGGTCTGCGCAAGGCTCTGGCGATCCGCGACGGTGGCTGCGCCTTCCCGGGCTGCGGTCTCCCGCCGAGCTGGTGCGACGCCCACCACGTCGATCACTGGGAACACGGTGGCCACACCTGCCTGGACAACGGTGTTCTGCTCTGTCGACGCCACCACACGCTGATCCACCACGGAGGTTGGGAGGTGTTCATCGGCCGCGACCGGCACCCGTGGTTCGTACCGCCCATCGACCCGGACCGCCCGAACCGGCGCCGCGAACCGCTGTGCGCCGATAACCGACGAACGTTGACGCTGCGGCCGACCGCGGCTTGAGTGCGGTCGGCCGCAGCCTGACTCGGTCTGAACCTTGTAACCAGGGCCGGACGTGACTGCCCGGCGCGATGTGTTGTTTGAGAATTCCATAGTGGACCCGCGGTTCCGGAGTGGCCCGCGCCCGCACGCCCGGCCGATGGTCGGCCCGCGTGACGGTGAATCTCGCCCGGGTGGGCGACGGCGTCAGCGGTGGGCGAGGTGCGCCTCGCGGCTGATCGCTTCGAGTACGCGGATGAATGCGGGCGAGGCCGGATCGACAATCCCGGGATGATCGATGCCCGGCAGCAGGACGAAGGTGGCGTCCGTGCCGCCGGCCTGTTTCACCGCGGTGATGTAGTTCTCCGAGGCGACCGGCGGGACCGTATGGTCGGCGCTGCCCGCCATGGCCAGCACCGGGATCTCCGGATCGATGTTCTGGATGGGGTCCACCGACTCGTAGCGCTCCGGTACCTGCTCGGGTGTGCCGCCCAGGGCCGTGACGATGCGGTCGTCGCCGAGACGTACCGCGGTGCGCATGTCCAGGGGGCCGGCCAGCGAAATCACGCTCGACGGACGGTACGCCGGCTTCGCGCCCACCTCGTCGTCGTCCAGCTTGTGCCGGGTGCCCGCCCACATCGCGAGCTGGCCGCCCGCGGAATGGCCCACCACGACGGCGTTGTCGAGGGAGATCGCCGGATTGGCTCGACCGATCTCCGGGACGTAATCGATGGCCGCGGCCACATCGGCGAACGTGCGCGGGTAGCCGCCGCCGGAACCCAGGCGCCGGTACTCGACGTTGTAGACGGCCAGCCCGCGCTCGGCCAGCCGGCGGGCGAAGGTGACGAAGGTGTCGGCGCCGATGTGCGACTGCCACGACCCGCCGTGGATCAGGATCACCAGCGGCACGGAACCGTCCGCGTGGTCGCCTCTGGGCATGAACAGATCTGCCCAGTTCTGGCTGTCGTCCGGCTGCCCGTCGGCCGTCGGATACGCGTACCGCTGAGCTTCGATGTTCGACGAGGCGTTCACATGCGCGAAGTCCTCGGGGGCCTCGCTCGGGGCGATCGGCGTCGCCCCGTGTGATGGCTCCGGGGCCGACGACGAACACCCGGCCAGCAGCAGTGCGCCGGCCAGGGCCGCGGTGGTCGCCGCACGCGAGAGGAGGATGTTCATCGGCCGCCCTCGTTCTTCCCGCGGATCTCCGAGGTGGCGATGAGGCCGTCGGTCATGCCCCACTTCTCGGCGATCGTCCGCATCCGGCCGTCGTCGATCAGCTTCTGGACGGCGCTGCGCAGCGCGTCGGTGATGCTTGCGCGGTGGATCACCGCGAAGACGTACGGGGTGGTGTCGAACGGGGCGCCGGCGGTCTCCAGCGCGCCGGCCGACTGCTTTGCCGCCCAGCCGATCGCGGGGGAATCGGCGGAGACCGCGTCGATCTCGTTGTCGCGCAGGGCCCTCACTGCATTGTCGAAGTCGTCGAATCCGATGATCTCGATCGGTGCCGCGCCGTCGTCGGTACAGGCCAGGCTCTTGGCGGGCAGTTCAGTGGTGAACTGCGTGGTGCCGTTCTCCGCGCCCACCTTGCGTCCACACGCCGCCAGCGGATCGAGGTCAGAGGCGGTGCGGCGCAGCCACTGCGTGCCGGCGCTGAAATAGCTGACGAGGGTGTACTTCTCCGCCCGGTCCTTCGTGTCGAACAGGCCGCGGGCGGCCACGTCGTAGCGCCGCTCGAGGATTCCCGGCAGCAGTTGGCGGAACGGCGTCTGCGTGAACTCCACCGCGAGTCCCAACTCGTCACCGACCGCGCGGAGTACCTCGATGTCGAAGCCGGTCAGCTCGCCGTCGTCGCCGGGGAAGACGATCGGCGCGAACGGTGAGCTGGTACCGACGGAGAGGACGCCGTCGTGCAGCGTCTGGCCCGGCCCGACGCGAGTCTCCTCCGGGGAGCAGGCGCCGAGGGTCAGCAGCAGGAGCGCGGCGGATGCGGCCGCCCAGCGTCGTCGTACAAGCACGGAGTTCAGGTTAGTCACGGCGACCCTCAGTTGTTGGCGCCGGCCGACTTCGACGAGCGCGAAATACTCAAGCGTCGCGGCGCCCGGTGGCGGTTCTTTTCCGAACCCCGGCAGTTCATCTGACCGAGCGATTAACTGGGCGATCTAACTGGGCGATCTAACTGGGCGGTCTAACCGAGCGCCGCCGGGCGGCTCAGGGCCGCGGTGACCTGACCGGTGCCGAGCAGCTGCACGCCGATCAGGGCGAGGTCGGACAGGCGCTCGGGCGTGGTCTGCGAGGTGGCATCGGGCACCAGCACCGCGCGGAAGTCGCGTTCGGAGGCATCGAACAGCGTGGCTCGCGGACAGTTCGGCAGATTGCAGCCGGCGACGACGATGGTAGTGACGTCCTGCCCGCGCAGGAAATCTTCCAACTCGGTGCGATGGAAGGCCGACCATCGCGGCTTGTACAGCACCGACTCCCGCGGCCCCAGCGACTGGACGTGGCCCGAGCGCAGCAGCGTCCAGTCGAGGTCCGGCGCGCCGGCCGGCTGCAGGGCCTCGGGAAGCCCGGCACCCGCAGAGCCGGGCGCGACGATCCGCGCGCCACCCTCGATCGCCTCCCGGCGCACCAGGTCGACGTCGTGCTCGCCCGGCTCGTACGAGCGGACGACGTGCACGATCGGCAACCCGGCTGCCCGGAACGCCGCGGCGAGTTCGGCCATCGCACCGACGGCCTCGGCGGTGCCCGCGATGGGCGCGGCGCCGTCGACGAAGTCGTTCTGCACGTCGATCAGGACCAGGGCGGCGTGACTCCAGTCGGGGGAGAGGTAGTCGGGCATGCCGCGATTATGGCTGACCCTCGAGCAATCGCTGGCCCCAATATTCGCCGGGCTTCAGGCCGGCCGGAACGGCGAAGTGGGCGGAACCGTTCGGGATCAGATACTCGGTCATCGCATCCTTGCGCGAGACGTCGTGCTGCATCGGAATGAACTGCTTGTGCGAGTCGCGGTTGAAGGCGATGAAGAACAGGCCCGCATCCAGGTGGCCGAAGCCGTCGGAGCCGTCGGTGAAGTTGTAGCCGCGGCGCAGGATCCGCACCCCGCCGCGATTCTCCGGATTGGTCACGGCCACATGGGAATTGCGTGGAATCAGCGGCGCACCGCCCGAAGTGATCTGAAAGTCGGGGGTGTCGAACTCGCCGTCCTGGCCGAGTGGGGCGCCCGCGGCCTTGGTGCGGCCGATGATCAGTTCCTGCTCGAGCAGATTGGCCCGGTCCCACGGCTCGATGTCCATCCGGATGCGCCGCGTCACCAGGTAGGTACCGCCGGTCATCCATTGCGCCGCAGGGGGATTGTCCTCCTCGCCGACCCACACCCACTTGCGCAGATCTTCGGTCTCATCCGACCGGATGTTGGCCGTGCCGTCCTTGAAGCCGAACAGATTTCGCGGCGTGTCCTGGTTGCGCGTGGTGGCCGCGGTGCGCCCGAAGCCCAACTGCGACCAGCGCACCGACACCACGCCGACACCGATGCGGGCCAGGTTCCGAATGGCGTGCACGGCTACCTGGGGGTCGTCGGCGCACGCCTGGATGCAGATGTCGCCGTAGCTGCGCAGCGGCTCGATCTTCTCGGCGGCGAAGGCCGGCAGGTCGGTCAGCCCGGCCGGCTTGCGCGCGGCCAGCCCGAAGCGGTCCGGCCGGTCGGGATAGGCCGCGCTCGGACCGAACAGGCCCGGCCCGAAGCCGATGGTGAGCGTCAGATGCGCGGCGGCCAGCCCCAGCGCCTCCCCGGTGTCGGTGGGCGGGACGTAGTCGCCCAATCCGGTGGCGCCGTCGGGCGTCACCTCCTCGCCCCGGGTCATCCGTTCGGCGGCGACCGTCCACTTCTGGAGCAGGTCCACCAGCTCGTCGCGCTTATCGGTCACCACGTCGAAGGCGGCGAAATGCAGCCGATCCTGCGCCTCGGTGACGATCCCGGCCTGGTGCTCGCCGTGGAACGCCACGATCTGATCGCCCGGTTGGGTGTTCTCGCCGCCGAGTGCCTTGCCGCCGGCGATCCCGACCGCAGTCAGACCGACGCCGGCCGCCCCGAGTGCGGTCAGGGCGGCGCGGCGGGACAGCTCGGTCATCGATGGACGTCGCTCACTGGGCCATCACAATGCCCGGCACCTGCGAGAGCGTCGCCGACAGCGCATCGATCTTGTCCGACAGCTCCTTGCGGGTGGCCTCGGGCACAGTGTCGTAGGAGACGAAGCCGTCGCCCTGACGCAGCGCGTCGATCGCATTGCGGACGTCGGCGAACTGCGCGGTGATCTTGTCCATCAGGGCCGGATCCTTCGCGGAGATGATCGGCTGCATCTCGGCGATCAGGGTCTCGGCGCCGTCGACGTTGGCGGCGAAGTCCCACAGATCGGTGTGGCTGTAGCGGTCCTCTTCGCCGCCGACCTTGGTGGCCGCGATCTCGTCGATCAGCGCCTGCGGGCCCTGGACGAACGAGCGCGTCTCGAACTCGAAGTCCGGCTTGGTGACCTCCGCCTGCAGCTTCCTGACGTTCTCCAGGAGCTGATCGGCGATCTTGTTGATCTCCTCCTGGTTGTCGGACTTCTTGGCGTCGGCGGCATCGGCCGGGGCGATCTGGCCGGGGGCGTCGCCGATCTCGTCCGCCTTCGGCGGCCACAGGAAGCGCTCGAGGCGGTGGAAGCCGATGAACGGCTGCTGGCCGTCTTCGGTGTCGTCCCACCGCATATCGATGTCCGGGTCCAGATCCTGGAAGCTCTCGGCCACCGGCTCGACGCGCTCGTAGAAGGTGCGGGTGCGGCCGAACTCCTCGCGCGCGGCGTCGAGGTCGCCGGACTTGATGTGGCCGACGAAGACCTCGGTCTGCGCCACCAGGCCGTCGACCTGGCCGCGGACGTAGTCGAGGTAGCGCGCCTTGGCCTGCTCCACGTCGGCCGGCGCCTGCGACTTCTCCTTGGCTTCACCGGTGACGGTCAGCTGCTTGCGGATACCGGTGCCGACCATGCCCGGCTTGCAGGCGACCTCGTAGCTGCCCGGTTCGGTGATGTCGACGGTCATCTTGCCCTTGAGGCCGGGGCCGATGTTCTCGACCTCGCCCAGGACACGGTTGTTCTTGCCGAAGACGTAGAACTCGGTGACCTTCTTGCCGTTGTTGGTGATCGCGAAGTTCACCTCGCCGGTGGTGGCTTGATCGGTCGCCAACTCGCACGAGTCGTCGGTGGAGGTGACCGCGATGGCCTCCCCGGTCGACTTCGACTCGCACGCGGTCAACGTCAGCGGCACCGCCGCGGCGACACCGAGCAGGAGAACGGACTTAGGCAGGGACGCCATCGGCGACTTCCTTTCGAGAGGGTGTCCGGCCACGCAGCAGGAACACGGGGGTGACGATCACGATGTAGGCGAGCCAGGCGATCACCTGCAGCCAGGTCGGGTTCGCCGAGAAATTGAAGATTCCGGACAGGATCACGCCGTACCAGCTGCTGGCGTCGTAGTGGGAGCTGATGTCGTAGGCGAGATTCTGGTGACCGGGCAGCCAGCCGTACACCTGCAGCGCGTGCACCCCGTACGACAGGATTCCGGCGGCGACGACGATCAGGAACAGTCCGGTGTAGGTGAAGAACTTGCCGAAGTCGATGCTGATGGCGCCCTTGAACAACAGCCAGGTCAGCACGGCCGCCACGCAGATGCCCAGCAGCAGGCCGAGCAGCGGCCAGAGCCCGCCGGAGACGCTCTCGGCGTAGCCGACCATCAGCAGTGCGGTCTCGAAGCCCTCGCGCCCGACGGCGAGGAAGGCCAGACCGAAGACCGAGGCGCCGCCGATCGCGAGCGCCGAGCTCATGCCGGCCTTCAGGTCGCCGGACAGGTGCGACGACGCCGTGCGCATCCACAGCAGCATCGAGGTCACGATCGCTACCGCCACCAGCGAGGCGAGGCCGGCGATCAGCTCGGCCGTCAGGCTGGAGATGGTCGACGTGCCGAACTGGATGATCAGGAAGGTGCCGACGGTCATCGTGAGGGCGGCCGCGACGCCGCCCCAGATCCACTTGAGCGAATCGCGTCGGTCGGCCTTGGTCGCGAAGGCGATCAGCACCATGACGACGATCCCGGCCTCCAGGCCCTCGCGCACGCCGATCAGGCCGCTGCCGAACATCTGCGTCGCGATCGACGGTGCGCCTTCGGCGAGGAGCAGTGTCATTCGGCCGATTCCCGTCGATTGTCCGTTATTAGTGTGCCCTTAGTTAGGCAAGGGTGACAGTAGTCCTGCCGTGCGGCGGGGGAAAGGCTGAATCTTAGGAATCGCTGAAACCGGGCACTTCTCCGCTGTGGACCTGATTCCCGGCGCAGCCCCGGTTCTCAGGGTCGGCGCCGGGCGCGGGTGGCGAACGCATCGAGTGCGTCGGTCACGTCCGTGGCGCACCACATGCGATCACGATTGAATCCGGTGAATTCGCGCAGGATCCCGGCGTCCGCGAGCGGACGGATCATTCGGCTCGCGTTGGTGGGTGAGCTGCCGACCGACTCCGCCGCGGTGCGGGCATCGATCACCGGTTGGCGCAGCAGAATATCGAGAAGCCGGCGTGCGGCGGCGTCCGAGCGCAACGACAGTCGGTCCTCCCACTGCGTGCGGATGGAGTGGATGTCCGACACCAACCGGGTGCCGTTGGCAACGGCCGACCGGGCCGCATGAGCCACCGTCGTGATGATCGGCGCGGGATCGCCGCGCCGGTAATCCTCGAGTGCCGAGAAGTAGCGTCGGGTATCGGTCGGCAGGCCGGCCGACACCGGGACCGTCACATTGCGGGTCAGGCGGCCGGCGATCTCGGGTGCGTGCGCCTCCATCAGGACCCGGTGCACGGCCAGCGCCGCGTCCGGATCGAGACGATCGGCCAGCGCGAGTGCCGCGCGCATCGCCGCGACATTCCCGACGATCTCCGAAGCGTTCTTCTTCTCGCGGCTGCCGAGCTCGGCCAGCGCGATCTGTTTGGCGCCCGACGAGAGGTTCTCGATCTGCGACGAGGCGGCGGCTTCGGATCGCAAGAGAATGGTGGCGAACGGGGCGATCTCGGCGCCGAGGTCCGCGTCGAAGCGGGTGACCATGGCGCCGGCCTCCGCGACGAGGGCATGTAGATCGGAATAGAGCTCGCGGAGCGACATCGGGTATCGCGCGGCGGGAACTCGTGTCGAGGCTGGGTCGTTGTCGGAGGGATGTGGCACGCTTTCGGCGGGTCCACACCGTGTCCAGGCAGCATCCGTGTCCGGGCAGCATCGCGTCGAGGAGGGGATCGGAGATGGTCGCACGCACCGCGCTGCGCCGGCGTCTGCTGGTGCCGGCCGTCCTCGGCGGCGCCGCCCTGACCTCCACCGCCTGCCTGTCGCTGCCCTGGGACCGGCCCGACATTCCCGAGGGCATACCGCCCGGGCCCGGCATTCAGCAGCCCTACATCGACATCCAGGCGCCCGGCCGCACCGCCGACGCGATGAACGAGTGGGCCGAGCCGATCGCCGAGGCCACCGGGATTCCGGTCACCTCGCTGGAGGCCTACGGCAATGCCGCCGAGATCCAGCGGCAGCAGCACCCCGAGTGCGGCATCGCCTGGACCACCATCGCCGGCATCGGCGGGGTGGAGAGCAAGCACGGCACACACCGCGGCGCCGACGTGGCGCCCGACGGCGACGTCACACCGGAGATTCGCGGCATGGTGCTCGACGGTTCGCGCGGCAACATGGATATCGAGGACACCGACGGCGGTCGGCTCGACGGCGACGCGGTGCACGACCGCGCGATGGGCCCGTTCCAGTTCATCCCGGAGACCTGGAAACGCTACGGCGTCGATGCCAACGGCGACGGCGTGGCCGACCCCGACAACATCGACGACGCGGCGCTGTCCGCGGCCCGCTACCTGTGCGTCTCGTCCGGCGGCGATATGACGACGCCGGAGGGCTGGGAGAAGGCGGTGCTGACCTACAACAACTCGATGTCGTACGTCATCCGCGTGCGTAATCACGCCAACGCCTACTCCATCAACGTCCGCTACTGACAACGGCAGGTACCGGCCCCGCGGCCGATGGCCTCCACTACGCTGGACGCGTACTCGTCGGCGTGCAAGCGATGACCCGCCGACACCGATCTGGCGACAGGGGCTGGCAGTGGCAATTATCGAGCAGGTGGGCGCGCGGGAGATCCTCGATTCGCGCGGCAATCCGACCGTCGAGGTCGAGGTGGTCCTGGACGACGGCACGTTCGCGCGGGCGGCGGTCCCGTCGGGCGCCTCGACCGGTGAGCACGAGGCGGTGGAGCTGCGCGACGGCGGCGAGCGCTATCTCGGTAAGGGCGTCACCAAGGCCGTGCAGGCCGTGCTGGACGAGCTGGCTCCCGAGGTCGTCGGCATCGACGCCGACGACCAGCGCGTCATCGACCAGGTCCTGATCGACACCGACGGCACCTCCGACAAGGGGCGGGTCGGCGCCAATGCCACCCTGGGCGTCTCGCTGGCCGTGGCCAAGGCGGCCGCCGAGTCGGCCGGCCTCCCGCTGTTCCGCTACCTGGGCGGACCCAACGCGCACATCCTCCCGGTGCCGATGATGAACATCATCAACGGTGGCGAGCATGCCGACAACGGCATCGACTTCCAGGAGTTCATGATCGCGCCGATCGGTGCGCCGACCTTCGCCGAGGCCATGCGCTGGGGCGCCGAGGTGTATCACTCGCTCAAGTCGGTGCTGCACAAGCAGGGCATGGCGACCGGGCTGGGCGACGAGGGCGGCTTCGCCCCGGACCTGGCCAACACCGACGCGGCCCTCGACGCGATCGCGCAGGCCGTGCAGCAGGCCGGCTTCAAGTTCGGCTCGGACATCGCGATCGCGCTGGATGCCGCGGCGACCGAGTTCTACCGCGACGGCGCGTACAAGCTGGAGGGCAAGGATCTGAGCTCGGCCCAGATGGTCGACGTCTTCGGCAAGCTGGTCAGCGACTACCCGATCGTGTCGATCGAGGACGGCCTGGCCGAGGACGACTGGGACGGCTGGGCCGCCCTCACCGAGGCCATCGGCGACAAGGTGCAGCTGGTGGGCGACGACCTGTTCGTCACCAACCCCGAGCGCCTCGAGCGCGGCATCAACGAGGGCATCGCCAACGCGCTGCTGGTGAAGGTGAACCAGATCGGCACCCTGACCGAGACCCTGGACGCCGTCGCCCTGGCCCACAACAACGGCTACAAGACGATGATGAGCCACCGCTCGGGCGAGACCGAGGACACCACCATCGCCGACCTGGCCGTGGCCTGCGCCTGCGGGCAGATCAAGTCGGGTGCGCCGGCCCGTTCCGAGCGCGTCGCCAAGTACAACCAGCTGCTGCGCATCGAGGAGGGCCTCGGCGAGGCCGCACGCTACGCCGGGGACCTGGCGTTCCCGCGCTTCCAGGCGTGAGCGTGTCACACTAGACACATGAGTCACAGCGAGTCCGGGCGAGGCGGCCGGGCGCGGGGGTCGGGGCGTGCGCGCTCCCGGCAGCCGCGGCCCCCGGTCCGCCGACCCCGGACTCGCTCGCTCTCGGGCACCGACCAGTCCGTCGCCGTGCTCGAGGCACCGGACGAGCCGATCGTCGAACATCATTCGCAGGATCTTCCGCGTCCACCGGCCGGGGCCGCCGCGCCGGCGCTGCTGTCGCGCATCGCCGGGCGTATCGCCTCGGTCAACTCGCGCCGTGCCGTCGCCTTTCTCGTGGTGCTGGTGGTGCTCGCGCTGTTTCTGGCCATGCCGATGCGCACCTACATCTCGCAGCGGTCGGAGTTCAATCGCCTGCAGGCGCAGAACGTGGCGCTGGAGCAGGAGATCGGCGAGCTGACCCGGAAGGTGAATCAGCAGAACGATCCGGCCTACATCGAGCAGCAGGCGCGCGAGCGGCTGCAGTACAAGAAGCCCGGCGAGAAGCTGGTGGTGCTGCGCTTCCCGGAGCGCGACCAGCGCGCCGAACAGGAGCAGCGGGACCGCGAGCACGCTGCTCGACCGTGGTACGACAACCTGTGGGATGCGGTGTCCACACCGCCGGAGGACCAGTGAGCAGTATTCCCGAAGCCGCGTTGGAGATCGTCGCGCAGCAGCTCGGCCGCGAGCCGAGGGGAGTGTTGGAGATCAGCTACACCACGCCCGACGGCCGGCCCGCCGTGGTGAAGACCGCGCCGCGGCTGCCCGACGGCACCCCGTTCCCGACGCTCTACTACCTGACCGATCCGCGGCTCACCGGCGCCTGCAGCCGGCTGGAGTCCGGCGGGGTGATGCGCGAGATGTCGCAGCGACTGCTCGACGATGCCGAACTCGCCGCGGCCTACCGTGCGGCCTACGAGAGCTACCTGGCCGAGCGCGATGCCATCGAATCGCTCGGCACCGACTTCGCCGGTGGCGGTATGCCCGACCGGGTCAAGTGCCTGCATGTGCTGGCCGCGCACTCCCTCGCCAAGGGGCCGGGCGTCAATCCGCTGGGCGACGAGACCGTCGCACTGCTGGCCGACGTGGAGGGCCTGCGCGGCATCGCCGTGCCCGCCGATTGGCCGGCATGTCCGGAGTAGCCGGCATGTCCCGCGTCGCCGCCGTCGACTGCGGCACCAACTCGATCCGGCTGCTCGTGGCCGACGTCGACGGCCGCGGCGGCCTGGTCGACGTGGTGCGCGAGATGCAGGTCGTGCGGCTGGGCGAGGGCGTCAACGAGACCGGCCGGTTTCGGGCCGAGGCCATCGAACGCACCCGCAAGGCGCTCGCCGGCTACGTCTCGACAATGAGAAGCCTTGGCGTGCAACGAGTCCGGATGGTCGCGACCTCGGCGACCCGCGATGCGGGCAACCGCGACGAGTTCTTCGACATGACCGCCGAACTGCTCGGGCAGGTGGTGCCGGGTGCGGTGGCCGAGGTGATCTCCGGCGACGAAGAGGCGGCGCTGAGCTTCCGCGGCGCGGTTGGCGGCCTGGACCCGGCCGACGGTCCGTTCCTGGTGACCGACCTGGGCGGTGGCAGCACCGAACTGGTGATGGCCGGGCACTCCTATTCGGCCGACATCGGCTGCGTCCGGCTCACCGAGAACTCGCTGCACTCCGATCCGCCGACGGCGGCCGAGATCGCCGGCGGCGAGGCCTTCGTCGCCCGGCGATTGGCGCCCGCATTCGCCGCGGTGCCGATCGAGACCGCGCGCACCTGGGTGGGTGTGGCCGGCACCCTGACCACCCTCGCCGCCCTCGTGCTGGACCTGCCCGACTACGACTCGGCGGCCATCCATCTCTCCCGCCACCGGCTCGTCGACATCGAGCGCATCTGCCGGGAGCTGATCGCCATGCCGCGCTCGGCGCGCGCCGAGCTGGGCCCGATGCATCCCGGTCGGGTCGACGTGATCGGCGGTGGCGCACTGGTGACCCTCGCGCTGGCCAGTGAGTTCGCCCGGCGCGCGGGGATCGACTCGCTGGTGGTCTCCGAGCACGACATCCTCGACGGCATCGCCCTCGGATTGAGCTGATCCGCGGTGCGCGCGCTGCTGGCCGATGACGACGAGAAGGTCTCCGAGACCCTCCGCCGGATCCTCGTCGCCGAAGGCTGGGCGGTGGATGTGGTGGGCGACGGCCTGGCCGCGCTGGCGCAGGCCGAGCACCGCGACTACGACGTCGTGATCCTCGACATCATGATGCCGGGCCGCAACGGCTACGAGGTGGTGCGTGATCTGCGGCGCCGGCGTGTGTGGACGCCCGTGCTGATGCTGACGGCGAAGGCGGGGGAGTACGACCAGGCGGATGCCCTGGACTTCGGCGCTGACGACTACCTGACGAAGCCGTTCTCGTCGGTCGTGCTGCTGGCCCGGCTGCGCGCGCTGGTGCGGCGCCGGTCCCCGGAGCGGCCCGTCGTGCTGTCGGCCGGTGACCTGACCCTGGATCCGGCGGCGCACCTGGTGCGCCGGGCCGGTGCCGAACTGCCGGTGACGCCACGAGAGTTCGCCGTCCTGCACTGCCTGCTGCGCAACAAGGGCAAGGTGCTGAGCCGGGCCGACATCGTCGATTCGGTGTGGGGCGAGGGCTTCACCGGCTCGGACAAGATCGTCGAGGTCTACATCAGCTATCTGCGCAAGCGGATCGACGAACCCTTCGGGACGCGCTCGATCGTGACCGTCCGTGGTGTCGGCTACCGGATCGAGGACTAGGTGTGATGCCCAGCCAGATTGGACAACCTGGCTGAGCATCACACCTAGGCCGGCTCGTGCAGCGGCAGCACCATGCTGACCACGGTTCCGCCGCCGGGTGCGGCATCGACGGCGACGCGGCCGGCGTGGGCCGCGACGATCTCGGCCACGATCGCCAGCCCGAGGCCCGAGCCGCCCTGACGCCGCTGCCGGGCGGCATCCAGCCGGACGAAACGAGTGAACACCCGGTCCCGGTCCGCGGCGCCGATGCCCGCGCCGTCGTCGGCCACGGCGACGGTCACTTCGCGGCCGGCCGGATCCACCGACATCGTGACGGTCACCGTGGTCCGGGCGTGCGCCAGCGCGTTCTCGGTGAGATTGCGCAGCGCCCGGTCGAGTTGGGCCGGGTCGCCGATCAGGCGCGCCGCGACGATTTCCGAGTGCACGGTCAACTCCGAGACCGCCCGGAGCCGCTCGACCTCCGCGCCGACCACATCGTCCAGGTCCAGCTCGATGCGCCGGATCGGGACGCCGCGTTCATCGGCGCGAGCAAGGAAGAGGAGATCGGCGACGAGGGTCCGGAGCCGATGCGCCTCCGGGAGCAGGAGCCCGCGGACGGTGTCGACGTCGACGGGTTCGCCGGTGTTGGACGAGAGCTCCAGATTCCCGAGGATGGACGTGAGCGGGCTGTTGAGCTCGTGTGAGGCGTCGTTGACGAACTGCGATTGCCGCCGGCGGGCGGTCTCGACCCGTCCGAGCATGTCGTTCATCGTGGTCGCCAGGGCCGCGATCTCGTCACCGGTGTCCGGTACCGGCAACCGGGTGGACAGATCGCCGCCGGTGATCTCGGCGGCCCGGGCGCGCAGCTCGTCCACCGGGCGCAGCGCCCGGCCGACGAGCAGGTAGGTCAACGCGGCCGTGCCGAGCACCGCGAACGGGAAGAAGATGGAGCAGAGCACGGCGACCTTGGCGACCGTCACGTCGACGTGCCGATCGGCGTAGGCGGCGATCACCGTGTACGCGGTGCCGTCGGGCGCGGGGGGGGCGACCACCCCCCCGCGGTACACGGGGCCCAGCTCCCCAATATCGATACGGGCGACGGTGCCGACCGGGACCGGTCCGGTCAACGGGCGCTCGTCGAATTCGGGAGCCGAGGCCACCGCGATGGTCCCGGAGGGGTCGAGGATCTGGACGAAGTCGATGTCCGCGCCGGGCGCCGTCATCGCGGTCGTGACGCCGGCCAGGCCGTCGTCGGCGATGGTCTGGGCGAGCTGGGCCGCGCGCACCGACGACGTCCGGTCGACCGCGCCGGTCAGCAGATGGTTGAGGGTGAGCGCCAGGGCCGCACTCGCCCCGAGGAGCGAGACCGCGATGAGCACCGTGGCGACCAGGGTGAGCCGGATCCGCACCGGTGCGATGAACTGGCGCAGCCGTTTGCGCATCACGTCCTCATCGGTGCAGCGGATTCACCTGCCGGGACCGCCCCGGCAGTTCACCCAGACTAGCGAGGATCGGGACGACGAGCAGCACGGTGCCGGTACCGACCAGCGCGCCGCCGAGGGTGTCGGTGAACCAGTGCATGCCGAGATAGAGCCGCGTCCAGGCCACCAGGGCGATGACGCCGGCCCCGGCCAGGACCGCCGGTGCGGCCCACCGTGCCGGCCGACCGGCCAGCAGCACCACCAGCAGCGAGGTGACCAGGGCCGCGGTGCCGGTGACGTGGCCCGAGGGAAACGAGAGGGTGGCCTCCCGGGCGCCGATCTGCAGATACTCCGGCGGCCGGGGCCGGGCGACGATCACCTTGAGGACGGCGGCGACGGCGGCGGCCGTTCCGGTGGCGATCAGGATCTGGACGGGACGGCGCAGCGACCGGTCGGACCAGGCGAGGGCGACGGTCACCACGACCGCGGCGACGATGGTGCCGACCGGGCTGAACAGGTAGCTGATGGCTTTCACCGCGGGGGTGAGGGCATCGCTGCGGGTACCAATCAGCGGGTCCAGGACGCGGGTGTCCAGGCCCAGCGGACCGGGGTGCCCCGCGAACAGGGCGGCGAGCAGAAGGCCGATCCCGAGGAGGGCGGCGCCGGTGATAAGAAGCATGCGTCCACTGTGCCGCCCGGGCGCTTAAGCGACGCTGAAGTGCCGCCCGGGCTCAGCGCTCGAGCAGGATCCACTGCGCGGTCCGCAGCGGCAGGTCCAACGATGCCCGCCCGTGCAGGGTGAACCGCTCGTCGATGCGGTGCACCGTGATCGTCTCGCCGGGCAGGATCCCCGCCGCCATCAGGCTGGCGGCGAACTCGGCGTCGTCCTGGCCGGCTTCGGAGATCGAATGCACCACCGCCTCGTGCACCACGGCCTCATGCACCACGGCCTTATGCGGTGCGGCCTCGTGCGGTGTGGCCTCGTGCGGTGCGGTCACCACGGGATCGGCGGTCGGCCCGAGGGCCGTCAGATTGATCGAGGCGGGCACCGGCGACGTGCTGGCACCCAACTCGTCGAGCCCCGGGATCGGATTGCCCCACGGGGAGCGGGCCGGATCGTCGAGCAGGGCGACGATGGCCTGCTCGGTGGGCCCGCCGAGCGCGTGCTCCCAGGCGGCGGCCTCGCGGTGTGCGAGCTGCGGGGACAGTCCGAGGACATCGGTGAACAGCCGCTCGGCGAGCCGATGCTTGCGGACGACGCGGACGGCGATCTCCCGTCCGCGGTCGGTGAGTGCCAGGATCGGCTCGTCGTCGGTGGCCGAGATCAGCCCGGCGTTGTTCAGTCGGGCGGCCATCTGGGTGACGGTGGGACCGGCCAGCGCCAGGCGGTCCTTGATCCGGGCACGCCGGATCGGCACCTGGTCCTCTTCGAGATTGAAGACGACGCGGAGGAAGGCTCCGGTTGCCGCAGTCACCACGTCGCGGACGCTACTGACGCGGAAGCCGGCGGGCCTAATGTGCTTAAGGCTCTCTTAACTCCTTAACGAACGCTTGGAACCGTACTTAGGTAACCCTTGCCTATCGGGTGGTCCGTCGCTATTGTCCGATTTCCATGAAGCGAATCACAAAGTTCACAGCACTCGGAGCCGGACTCCTGATGACGGTCGGTGTGCTGGCCGGCTGCGCGACCTCGGGCGGTGACGACGGCGCGGTGACGGTGTATTCGGGCCGTTCCGAGGAACTGATCGGGCCGTTGATCGATCGGTGGGACAGCGACGGGATGTCGCTCACCGTCTCGTACGACCGGAAGGCCGGTCAGATCCAAGAGGAGGGTGCGGCGTCGCCGGCCGACGTCTTCCTCGCCCAGGATGCCGGGGAACTCGGTCGGCTGGCCGACGCGGGCCTGCTCGAGCCGCTACCGGCCGACATCACCGAGGTGGTCGATGCGCGCTACCGCACCGAGTCGGGGTGGACGCCGGTCACCGCTCGCGCCCGAGTGCTGGCCTACAACCCGGACCGTTTCGTCGGTGCCGACCTGCCGGCCGGCATCGACGGACTGCTCGATCCGCGATTCCGCGGCCAGATCGGCTATGCCCCGACCAACGCCTCGTTCAAGTCGTTCGTCACCGCATTGCGGGTGCTGCGCGGAGAGGACGGAGCCCGCGACTGGCTGACGAGGTTCCTGGCCAACGACCCGCAGAAGTTCGAGAAGAACGGACAGATTCTGGATGCGGTCAACGCCGGCACCGTCGGCGCGGGCCTGATCAACCACTACTACTGGGCCTCGGCGGTTCAGGAGAAGGGCGAGGAGAACGTCCCGTCGCGGCTGCACTTCTTCACCGGCGGCGACCCGGGCGCCCTGGTCAACGTCTCGGGCGCCGCGGTGCTCAAGAGCGCGCGCGACAAGGACGCGGCCTTCGAGGTGATCCGGAAGCTGCTGAACGACGACTCGCAGCGCTACTTCGCCGAGGAGACCGGGGAGTACCCGATCGCCGCGGACGTCGTCGTGAACGTCCCTGGCCTGCCGCGGCTGAATGAGATTCAGGCACCGACCATCGACCTCGATGCGCTGTCCGACCTCGACGGCACCGAGCGGCTACTCACCCAGGTGGGGGCGCTGTAAACCGGCTCCTCGGCGCCGCCGTCGCGGCGATCTGCGCCCTCGTCTCAGTGCCACAGGTGTACCTGGTGGTGCGTGCGGCGGGGGCGTGGGACGTCGCAGCGCTGCTCGGGCGCCCGCGTACCGCCGAACTCGCGCTGGGCACGGTGGCACTGACCGCGGTCGTCACGCTGGCGTCGGTGCTCCTCGGTGTCGGCCTCGCGCTGGCCGCCGTGCGGATGGCGGGGCGCACGCCGCTGATGGTGGGACTGCTCGCGGCGCCGCTGGCCCTGCCGTCGTACGTCGTCGGCTTCGCCTGGACCCGGCTGCTGCCCGGATTCGGCGGATTCTGGGCGGCGGCGCTGGTGCTCAGCCTGACCTGCTATCCCCTGGTGCTGCTGCCGGTCGCGGCCGCGCTCTCGACGGCCGGGCGCTCGCTGGAGGATGTGGCGCGCACGCTCGGTCGTGGTCCGCTGCGCACGTTCTGCGGGGTCACGCTGCGCCGTCATCGGTCGGCGATCGCCGGGGGAGCGCTGCTGGCCGCACTGTATGCACTGGGCGACTTCGGGGGACCGGCGTCGGTGCGCTATGAGACCTTCACCGTCGGCATCTACAACGCCTATCACGGCGCCTTCGACCGCACGGTCCCGGCGATCTACAGTCTTCTGCTCATCGCCGGGGCGCTGGTGCTGACCGCGGTCGAACGCCTGGTGCAGCGGGGCGACGAGGCGACGGTGCACTCGACCGAACGCGCCGTGGGCAGCCATTCGGGGTCGGCCCGGGTCCTCGCCTGGGCCGTGATGGCCGGCGTGCTGCTGGTGGCGATCGTCGCGCCGGTGGTGGCGCTGGTGCGGGAGACGGTGCAGTCGCGCCGGTTGGCGCAGCGCCCGGCGGGCGATGTGCTGGCGTGGCTGTGGCCGGATCTGGTGTCGACGGTGGCGTATGCGGCGGCCGGAGCACTGGTGGTGACGGTGCTGGCGATTCCGGTGGCGCTGTTCACGATGCGGCCGCGTCGGCCGACCGCTCCTCTGGTGGAATTCGCGTCCTACCTCGGCTACACGCTGCCGGGTATCACGGTGGGGCTGGCCTTCGTCTTCGCCGGAATCAGGCTCGGGAGGGCGGTCTATCTGACCCCGGCCCTGCTGATCGCCTGTTATGCGGCGCTGTTTCTGCCACTGGCCGTCCGGCCGATCCGGGCGGCTTTCGACGCCACCCCGGTATCGGTCCCGGATGCCGCCCGGACTCTCGGGGCCGGTCCGTGGGCGACGCTGTGGCGGGTGCGCCTGCCGCTCGCGCTGCCGGCCGTCGCCGGCGGAGCGATGCTGGTCGGCCTGACCGTCGCCAAGGAACTCCCGGCGACGCTGCTGCTGCGGCCGATCGGGACGCAGACCCTGGCGACGCACCTGTGGAGTCTGTCCAATGACGGCGCCACCGGCGAGGCGGCACTGCTGGCCGTTGTGCTGGTGGTGGTGACCGCGGTACCTGCCGCCGTGCTCTCGGCGGTCCTCTTCACGGTGGGAGCACGACGATGACGCAGATGCAGGCGACGCTCGACTCGGTGTCGGTGGCCTACGGTCGCCGGCAGGTGCTGTCCGGAGTATCTCTGCAGGTTCCGCGCGGCTCGGTCACCGCGGTGCTGGGCCCCTCCGGGTGTGGGAAGTCGACCCTGTTGCGGGCGATCGCCGGATTGGAGCCGGTCACCGCCGGCGCGATCACGCTGGGCGGTGAACTCGTCGCCGCGCCCGGCAGGTGTGTGCCGCCCGAGCGGCGCGGGGTGGGTCTGGTGCCGCAGGACGGCGCGCTCTTCCCGCATCTGACGGTGCGCGGCAACATCGGATTTGGGCTGCGCCGGCGGCGGACGCGTCACAGTCGTGTCGACGAGTTGATCACGCTCGTCGGATTGGACGCGGCGGCCGATCTGCGGCCCGGGCAGCTGTCCGGCGGTCAGCGCCAGCGCGTCGCGCTGGCGCGAGCACTCGCACCGGCACCGAGGTTGATCTGCTTGGACGAGCCCTTCTCGGCCCTCGACACCGGATTGCGGTGCCGACTGCGCGACGAGGTCGGCCGGCTCCTGCGCGAGTCGGGAGCGACGGCGGTGCTGGTGACCCATGATCCCGTGGAGGCCGCGGCGATGGCCGACCAACTGGTGGTACTGGTGGACGGGCAGATCCGGCAGACCGGACGTCCCGATGCAGTCGTGGCCGATCCGGTCGACGAGGTCGTGGCCGGCCTGCTCGGCGGTGCCGGCTGAGGGATCAGGGCCCGGCTGAGGGATCAGGCAGAGCGGAGACGGGGCGCGGTGGTCCGGGTCCCGCTCCCCGTCAGCGGACGCAGGCCTCGCAGACGCTCGCCGGGATGATGCCGGCCTTCTGCAAGTAGCCGAAGACCACGCAGCCCAGGCAGAAGCCGAAGGCGAACTCCAGGAAGGCGGCGGCCACCAGGGCGCCGGTGACGAGCTGGGCGGCCAGACCCAGTCCCAGCAGCGACAGCACGAGCGCGGTCACCGAGAACACCAGGCCGATGGTCTGTGCGAAGCGCTTGGGCGGTCCGGGCACGATCTTCTCGCGCTTGATCACCTTCGGCACGATGACGTGGACCGCGAGGCGGCCGAACGGCGAGTAGCGCGGTCCCCCGGCCACTCGCAGTGCGAAGCCGGCGGCCAGGATCGCGTACAGCCACCACTGGTTCACTGCGATGGCGGCGATCGCCAGCGCGATCACCAAGCCCGCGGTGGCGCGCGCGGCGTAGTCGTTCACCGGATTCGGGAAGGCGAAGGCGCGCTGCCAACCCGATTGCGCGGTGGTCGCGTCGACGGTGATCGTCGAGTCGACCTGGGTGAAGAGATCTGTCGCCATGGCGATCAGCGTACGGTCGCGCAGGTCGCGACCCCAAGAATTCGAATCGCGGTGAGCAGAACCCTCTCGGGCGGGAATCCTCAGGCCGCCGTGAAGTCGGCGATCACGGCGAGGACCGCCTCACCGTACTTCTCGGCCTTGGCCTCGCCGATCCCGGACACCGTGAGCAATTCGTCCCGGCTGCCGGGTCGCAGCTGCGCCAGCGACTCCAGGGTCTTGTTGGCGAAGACCGTGTACGCGGGGGCGTCGGCCTCCTTCGCGACGGCCGCGCGCCAGCGGCGCAGCGCCTCGAAGAGCGCGCCGTCGTCGCCCGAGAGCTCGGTGGCGGTGCGCTTGGCTCGCGATCCGGCCGACGAGCGCACCCGGCGGGCCTCCTCGCGCAAGACCACCGGCTGCTCACCGCGCATCACCGCACCTGAGGTGTTGGTGAGCATCAGCACGCCGTATTCGCCGTGCGGGGCGAGGAATCCCTGGGCGATCAGCTGCCGGACAACGCCCTTCCAGGCGTTCGCGTCCAGCTCGGTGCCGATGCCCCAGGTGCTCAGCCGGTCGTGGCCGAACTGTCGGGTCCGCTGATTCTCCTTGCCGAGCAGGATGTCGATCAGGTGCCCGGCGCCGTAGCGCTGGCCGCCGAACTCGCGATCCAGCCGCCACACCGTCGAGAGCACCTTCTGCGCGGCCACGGTGCCGTCCCAGGTGGCCGGCGGGCTCAGGCAGGTGTCGCAGTTGCCGCACGGGGCGATCTCCTGGCCGAAGTAGCGCAGCAGCTGCACCCGGCGGCAGGTCGCGGTCTCGCACAGGCTGAGCATCGCGTCCAGCAGGCGGCCCTGCGCCATCTTGTGTGCCTGGTCGCCGTCGGACAGGTCGATCAGGCGGCGCTGCTGGACCACGTCGGCCAGGCCGTAGGCCATCCAGGCCACCGACGGCAGGCCGTCGCGCCCGGCGCGCCCGGTCTCCTGGTAGTAGCCCTCGACGCTCTTGGGCAGGTCGACGTGCGCCACGAAGCGCACATCCGGCTTGTCGATACCCATGCCGAAGGCGATGGTCGCCACCACCACGATGCCGTCCTCGCGCAGGAAGCGCCGCAGCGTCGCCTCGCGGGTGCCGGCGTCCAGGCCGGCGTGATAGGGCATCGCGTCGATCCCGTTGTCGCACAGGAACTTCGCGATCTTCTCCACGCTGTTGCGGCTGAGCGCGTAGACGATGCCGGTCAGCGCGGCGCCGTCGTCGAAGCCCTCGGTCCGGATGAATTCGAGCAGCTGCTGCTGCGCCCGGTCCTTCGCCTCGATGCGGTAGCTGATGTTGGGCCGGTCGAAGCTGGCGACGAAGTGCCGTGCGTTCTGCAGGTGCAGGCGCTGGGTGATCTCCCGGTGCGTCCGATCGGTGGCCGTGGCGGTCAGGGCGATCCGCGGTACCTTTGGCCACAGCTCGGCCAGCTCGCCCAGCGCCAGATAATCGGGCCGGAAGTCGTGGCCCCACTGCGAGACGCAGTGCGCCTCATCGATCGCGATCAGGCTGAGCTTCCCGCGCGAGAGCAGGGCGCGGGTCTGGGCGCCGCTGAGCCGTTCGGGTGCGACGTACAGCAGGTCGAGGTCACCGGCCAGGAAGGCCTCTTCGACGGCGGCCCGCTCCTCGAAGC
>CAZEOP010000029.1:0-23594 GCA_964513715.1 uncultured Gordonia sp. | reverse complement strand
AGAACTGGGTGGGCCCGACCATCTTCACCGGCGTCACCAACGACATGGCGATCGCCCGCGAGGAGATCTTCGGCCCGGTCATCTCCGTCATCGCCTACGACGACGTCGACGAGGCCATCGCCATCGCCAACGACTCGGACTACGGTCTGGCCGGCTCGGTGTGGACCGCCGACATCGACCGCGGCATCGAGGTGGCCAAGCAGGTGCGCACCGGCACCATGGGCATCAACTGGTACGCGATCGACCCGTCGTCGCCCTTCGGCGGCTACAAGAACTCGGGCATCGGCCGGGAGAACGGCAAGGAGGGCCTGGAGTCGTACCTGGAGCACAAGTCGATCCTGATGCCGATGGGCTACAGCTCGCAGAGCTGATCCCCCCGCCGCGATCGACCACGACGCCCGGCCCGCGGATCTCTCCGCCGGCCGGGCGCCGTCGTCTCCAAAGTCGACGTGCCTTCAACGGCTGGGCTGAAACACCACTACACCTGCGGGGCGGTCCTCCCGAGCCGCCGGCTGAGCCGGTCGAGCGGTTAGGCGAGGCCGTGTCGAAGCCACCCCGCCGAGCCCTAGCCAACGATCAGGTTCAGTCCCTCAGGAACCCCGAGGAGGTTCCTTCCGGACAGTACTTCTGCTGCATATCTCCGAGATAGTTCTCAGACGGTGACAACGAGTCGGGGAGCGCGACCCCTAACGTCAGGTACTTGAACCCAAACGACAGGCAGAAGCCCGTTACGACCAGATAGCCCGGATCAAAGTCCTCCACCTTGAGGCTCTCATTTGGATAACCCACCACTCGAGTTTCCATATCGGGAGCCAGGCTGTTCCCCACCCCCGGACGACCGATTTCGTTCCTGACTTCCGCGAGAGTGCCACCGACAAGTTCTGCCAGCAGCACAGGATTCGGCTGCTCTTCTACCGTTATCGACGGCCCAGCAGGCTTGGAATCGCGATCCCCGGCAGGTTTCAGAACCGCATGCCAATTGATCGACAGGAGGAGAGCGGCAACGACCGCAATAGCTGGAGCTATGACGAACAGCCGCACCTGGCGATCGACTTTCAGATGCCCGGAACTCATACGCCTCACCTCTTACTGTTCATCCATCGCACCGGTCGGCCCCGGCTGAGACCCCGCAGCAACGGTAGGGGTGTGACGTCACGCTTCGGGGAAGAGACGTTGTGAACATGCAGGTAGAGGACCGAAATTGAATTACGGTCCGTAATTTCCGGATGCGCGACCTGGGGAAACGCCGAAACTGCGGTTGGGCGAGATGATCGGCAGCGGCACTTCGGCACAGTCTCGGGATGGGCCGTCTGGCGACTGCCGGGCGCCGTTGCCTTCGACGTCGGCGTGCTGTGAACGGGTGGGCTTCGACACGGTCTCGCCTAACGGCTCGACCGGTGATTCCTGAGCCCCGTCGAAGGGCTCAGCCGGTGGAATGGGCTCGTTCCGCCGCAGGGCAACGGCTCTGTTTCACCGGCTGAGCCGAGACACCGCTACGCCCGCCGGACGGGGATGCCAAGCCGCCAGCTGAGTCCTTCGACGGGATCAGGAACCGCCCGCGTCGAAGTCACCCCGCCGAGATCTAGCCCGTCGGGACGGGCTCGGGGGCCTGCTGCTCCGGGGCCGGCTGCTGCTCGGGAGCCTGCTGCTCGGGAGCCTGCTGCTCGGGAGCCTGCTGGCCGGGGGCCGGGACGGAGGGGGCGGTCGACGGGGCCGGAACGCCGATCTTGTCCTGGTCGGGAACGCCGGCACCCGGGTCCTTGCTCACCAGATCCTCGAGCGTCTGATCGGTGATCAGCTGGGCGTCGTTCACCAGCCACGTTCCGCCCTTGCGCTCCATCGTGTAGACGACGCGGCTCGGGTTGGTCTGCACCTCTTGGGTCGACTGCTCGGACGCGGACTGATTGATGAACAGCAGCACCTTGGCCGTGTCCCGGGTGTTCTCGACGACGCCCGAACCCTGATCGGTGACCCGCGCGACCATCTTGCGCGACTTCACCTCTTCGGCGATCCGGTTGTTGACGATGTTGCGCTCGTACTCCTGCTTGGCCGTTCCGGTGAGGTGGCCCATCATGAAGTTGATGTTGTCGGAGATGTTCTCCGGCGTCCACGCGAACATCTTCTGGACGTACAGCTGCGCGGCGGCCAGGGCCTCGTCGCGGGCCTGTTCCTGGGCGCGCGCACGCGAATACAGCACACCCAGCACGATGGTCACCACCAGGACGACCACCACCAGCAGCGCGAACAGCGCCGACATCAGCCGGCGCGGGGACAGGCGGACCGCGCTCACCACACGAACTCCAGATCGGTCAGCTTCAGTTCGTCGTTGATGCGGGTGACGCCGACCCGGTAGCGGAAGGTCTGGAACAGCGGCTCGGCCTTGCCGTCCTTGCTGCGGCTCTCCCAGCCGACCACCATCAGCACGGTGCCGTCGTCCGGCTCGGCCTTGCTCACCGCATCCACCAGGACGGTGGTCTTGGTGACCGCATCGCCCTTGCGGATCATGTCGGTGACCTGCTTCATGTTGTCCCGGAAGACCTGCTGGGCGCGGCCGCTGGTCTTCTCCATGGCCAACTTGTACATCTCGTCGGCGTTCTCGGCGTTGAGCGTGGTCATCTGCACCACGACCTGTCGCGCGAAGGTGGCGTACTCGGCCCGCAGGGCGCGCTCGGTGGAGATGCGGTGGTACTGCGTACCGAAGAAGATCGAGGCGATGGTGCCGCCGACCAGGATCAGCACACCCAGGACCGCGGCGATCAGGCGCTTGGCCCGGGCACCGTCGACCGTGCTGCGCGGCGCCGTCGCGGCGGCCTCGCGGGCGCTGCGCCGGCGCTGGGCGTCGACCCGGCGATCGCGGTACGAGCCGGTCTGGCCCGAATCGTCGACCACGGGCGACGGCGGGGCATCGGCACTCGCCGCCTCGGTCGGGCTCTCGGTGTCAGCCGAGACCGCGGCCGCGGCCGCATCGGCATCCGGCTCGTCGACGGCAGCCGGCACACCGCCGACACCCTGGTCGACGGCGGCACCCGGCTCGGCAGCGGCATCGCCGCCGGCCGCACCCGTCGCGGTGGTCTTACTGCGCGGCTTGCGCCCGAGCGGACTGCTCTTGCGCACCACCGTCGGGGCCGGCGGAACCGCCGGCTTCTCGTCTTCGGAACTCAGGACTGCACCGTCTTCGTGATCAACTCGTACCACCGGTTCTTCTGCGAGGCCTCGTCCTGGCCCAGCCCGGCGTTGTAGATCTTACCGTCGGGCCCCACGAACTCGCCCGTCGCCGGATCGTAGCTGGTGGCATAGGTGGCCGGGGTCGAGTCGTAGGCCGCCGGATCGCCCGGCACCACATGCCCGGCCGGCTGCCGCGGCAGCCCGGTTCCCGGGAATCCGTTCGGGAAGGCGACATTGTCGCGCGGGGACTCCCGGAAGCCGGTGGCGCACTCGGCCGGCGTCGGGCCCCGGCGACCGGGCTGCTCGACGCACGGGAAGTTGCGGGCACCGCGCACCGACGACTGCGCGTTCTGCGGCAGGCGGCACAGCTGCCCCGGCGGCAGATCCTGCGGCTCCTGCACATTCGGCCAGCGCCACTGGTCCGGCGGCAGGAAGCCGACGGTGCAGGTGGGCGGGTCCTGGAAGCCCAGGGTGAAGTTCACGTTGGCGCCGTAGCGGCTGGTGCCCTGGTTGATCGCGGTGATCAGGGCGGCCAGCACCCGCGGGTACAGCACGATGGTCTGCTGCAGGTTCGGCAGGTAGACGGCCATGGTGCGGGCATCGACCGACAGGTTCGAGAACATCAGCGGCATGGACGTCTCCATATCGGAGAACAGCTGCTGAGCTGCGGCCGCCGTACCCGGGCCCTTCTGCAGGATGCCGGTCACATCGCTCTTGTGCGCGCGCAGCTGATCGGTCACCGTCGTGACGTCCCGGGTCCACTGCCGGATCGCATCGGCGGAGCGGTTCTGGGTCGCCAGAATGGGACCGGACTGGTCGATCAGCGCGGTGACCGTGTCGACGTTCCGGTTCGCCTCACCGACGAACAGGATCATCGAGTCCAGCAGTCGCTGCAGTGCCGGGCCGGTGCCGTTGAAGGCGAGGAAGGCCTCGTCCATCACCTGGCGCAGCTTGGTGTCGTTCACGGTCTGCAGCAGCGCATCGGCCTGGTCGAGCATCGAGGAGATCTCCACCGGCAGCTCGTCGACGACCACCGTGGAGCCGCTGGTCAGCTTCCCGCCGGCCGGCTCCTTCGGCGGCGTGAACTCCACGAACTGCTCACCGGCCGCGGAGACGCTGCGCACCGTGGCCGACGAGTCCTTCGGGATCTTGGCGCCCGAATCGATGGTCAGCTCGGCCTTCACCCCGTCCTCGGTGAGCCACATGCCGGTCACCTTGCCGACGTCGACGCCGCGGAAGCTCACGTTGGCGTTCTGGTACAGACCGCCGGAGGCCGGCATCGACAGGTTCACCGTGTAGCTGCCGATGCCGAGCATCTGCGGTACGCGGATGTAGAACACGGCCATCGCGACGATCGAGATCACCGTGACGACGGAGAAGATGAGCAGCTGTGCGCGGACGAAACTGGTGATCTTCATCGGTTGCCGCCCTTCTTCGTCGAGGTGGCCGGTTTACCCGTCGTGCTGCTCGGCGTGCTCGTGCCGTCACCGGCCGGCTTGTCGGCGGCGGGAGCCTTCTTCTCCGCGGGCGCAGGCTTGGCCGAGTCGGCACCGAACGGCGCCTTCAGCGGATCCGCCGACTTGCGCGCGTTGCCGGCCGAGGTGCCCAGCAGACCCTCCGGGCCGGTGAGGCCCAGCGAGGTCATCATGGTCTTGTTCAGCCGGTCGAAGGTCAGGTCCAGGACCAGATCCGAGTTCACATAGTCGCCCTTGACGACGGTGTCGATGCTCTCCTCCAGGAACGGGAAGGTCAGCAGGATGCGCAGCGAGTTGGTCAGCGCCGGACCGGTGTTGGCCAGCTGTGCCATCAGTTCCTTCATGTTCGGCACGATGACCTTGATGTCGTCGCTGTTGCGCTTGAGGATCTCGTTGGCGGTGGTCGAGAGCGAGCCCAGCGAGTCCAGCGCCGACACCAGATTCTGCCGCTCGTTCACCAGCAACTGCAGAATCTGCGGACCGGAGGCGAGGGCCCGCTGCACGGTGCCCTCCTGCGCGTTGATCTGCGCGGTCAGCCGGTCCAGTCCGTCGGTGGCCGCGATGATCTCGTCGGTCTGCTTGGCCAGATCGGTCACCAGCGTGTTGAGCCGCGGGATCAGCGACTGCAGCTGATCGCCGCGGCCGCCGAAGGCGGCGCTCAACTCGTGGACGATCTCGCCTGCCTGCGACAGGCCGCCGCCGTTGAGCACCACCGACAGCGAGCTCAGCACCTGCTCGGTGGTCGGGTAGCGGCACGGGTCCACGGTCTGCGCCAGATTGACGTCCGGCACCGGCTTGCCCGCCGGCTTGGCGATGTTCTCCTGCGCGGGGCAGTTGGGCAGCGCCAGGCTGCCGCCCGGCTGCAGGTAACCGGTGGTCGCCGTCTTGCCGGCCGGCGGCACGATCGCCAGGTGCGACGAGCCCAGCACGCTGGTCATGCCGATCATCGCGTGCGAGCCCTCGGGCACCTTGACCCCGGCGTCGAGCCGGATGGTGATCTCGGCGCTCCAGTCGGCCACCTGGATGTTGCCGACGCTGCCGACGGTCGCGTCGGCCATCATGACCGGCGCATTGCGCACCAGACCGGCCGCCGACGGGATGCGCGCGGTGATCTCGTACGAGCCCTTGCCGGTGCCCTGTGCACCGATCGCCGAGGCGCCCGAGACCAGGCTGCTGGCCCCGCAACCGGTGAGCGGCAGCAGCAGCGCGGCGCAGGCACCGACGACGGCGACACCCTTGCCCAGGCGTCGGCGCGGCGTATCGGCGCGGCCCGTCTCCGGGCGGAGGTTCGGGGTGTTCATCAGTTACCCCCGAACGGCAGCAGCATCTTGAGCATGGGGTCCGGAGCGATCGGCTTGGTGCTGGCGACGTCGCGCTCGCGCACACCCGCCTGCGCCCGCTCTTTCACGCTCTCGTTCTGGTAGGTGATCATGTCCTGCGTGGCGGTCCGGCCGACCAGCGGATTGGCCATGAACGGCGGGAAGTTGACCGCGATGTCCTTGAGGATCGGCGCCAGCAGATCCACGCACTTCTCGATGTCCTTCTCGGTGTCCATCGGGCGCTCGGTGGAGGCCATCGAACCGCAGATCAGGGTGATCAAGTTGTTGCCCATGCCGAGACCGAAGACACCGTCGAGCGAGCCGGTCAGCGGGTTGTAGATGTTGAAGAAGTTGGCCAGCTGGTTGGGCGCCGAGTGCAGCAGTCCGCGCAGGCCCTCGTCGTTCTTCTTCAGCGTGCCGGTCATCGCCGCCAGCTTCTCCATGCTCGAGGAGACCGCCGCGCTGTTCTCGTTGAGGAAGGTCGTCATCTCGCCGAGCGCCTCGTCGAGATTGGTCATCGCGTCGCCGAGCTGCTGGTCGCTCTCGGCCAGCACGCTGCTCACCGACGCCATCCGGCCGTTGAACTGCACCAGCTGCTCGTGGTTGTTCTCCAGCAGCCCGGTCAGCTTCTGCAGGCTCTTCACCGTCGCGAACAGGTCGTCCCGGTTCTCCGAGATGGTGCCCATCACGTCGGACATCTCCTTGATCGACGTGGCCATGGCCCCGCCGTTGCCGTCCAGGTTCGCGGCCAGGGTGTCGATGGTGGCGGCGGCGGTGCCCTTGTCGAGCGCGCCGTCGGCCTCCTGCTGCGGCCCGAGGACCTTCGACAGCTCGTTGAGCTGGGTCTTCACGTCGTCCCACTCCATCGGGATCGCGGTGCGCTCCATGGGGATGTCGGTGTTGGCCGCGGTCAGCGTGGGGCCCTGAACGTACGACGGCGTCAGCTGCACGAAGCGCCCGGACACCAGGGACTGGGCGACGATCACCGCGCGCACGTCGGTGGGGATCGGCACGTCTTTGTCGACGCGCAGCACCACCCGCACGTCGCGCTCGCGGGGCTCGATGGTCGTCACCCGGCCCACGTTCACGCCGACCACCCGGACCGCGTCACCGGTGTAGAGACCGCTGACCGACGGGAAGTAGGCGGTGATGGTGCGGTGCGTGGCCTTCTGCACGCCGAAGTAGACGAGCATGGCCACCAGCGCCGCCACCAGCACCGCGGCGATCGCGGCGATGACGCGCTGCAGGGTGGTCATGCGGCCCAGCCGCTCGGACACGCCGCTCATGTCAGCGTCCTCCCGTCGTCGGGGTGGCGGGCTTGGCCGGAATGGTCGGCGCCTTCTTCGACGGCGTCGGACGCGGCAGGTCGGGTGCCCCGCGGTCGGGGGCCTGCGACCAGTTGCCCGGCCAGGCCGGGAAGCCGGAGTACTTGGTGAAGTACTCGAAGGCCTCCGGGTACTTCTGCTCCAAGACGCGCAGGAAGCTGCCCATGTAGTCGCCCCAGGTGGGCAGGCCCACCAGCGACGAGAAGTACGGACCCGAGCTCACGGCCTCGCCGAGGATGTTCGCGTACGGCCCGAGGTTGTCGATGGCCTTCGAGAAGTTCTCGTCGTTGTCGTTGAGGATGTCCAGAACCCGACCGAACTTGTTCAGCACGGGCGTCAGCTGGGCCGCGTTGTCGTGCACGAATCCGGTGAGTTCCACGCTCAGGGAGTTGGTGCCGGCGATCAGTTCGCGGATCGCGGCACGACGGCTCTGCAGCTCGCCGAGCAGAGCGTTCGCATCCAGCAGCAGCTGCTGGATCTGACCGCTGCGAGCACCGATGATGTCGGTGACGCCGCGGGCCCGCTGGAGCAGCTCGTTGAGCTGATTGTCGCGGTCGGCGATGGCCGCCGACAGCCGGCCGACGCCCTCGACGGCGCCCTTCATCTCCGCCGGAGTGTCGGCGAAGGTCTTGTTCAGGGTCGTCAGCGCCCGGTTGAGTTCGTCGGTGTCGGTCGCGGTGAGCGTCGACACCGAGTCCTCGATGGCGTCGGTGAGCGAGTACGGCGACACCGTCTGATCCAGCGGGATCGTGTGGCCGGGCCGCAGTCGCTGATCGCCGAGCGGGGTGATGGTCAGATTGCGCCGGCCCAGCACCGTCTCGGTCTTGATCGCGGCGCGGCTGCGGTCGCCGAGTACGACGGTGTCGTCCACCCGGAATCCGACCTTGGCCTTCAGCCCGTCGTTCGTCCGGGCCAGGTCGATGCCGGTCACCGTGCCGACGTGCACGCCGGCCACGGTCACCACGTCGCCGGGGACCAGGCCGCCGGCGTCGTCGAACAGCACGTCGTAGGTGCTGATCTGGCTGAGATAGGGCAGCCGGTCCAGCTGCAGAGCGGTGATGACGAGGGCGGCGGTCAGCAGCACGCCGATGACGCCCATCGAGACGCGGGAACGACGGCCCTCGCGGCGAGGCGCCTCGGGGATGTCCGGCACAGCCTCGGTCTCGGCAGCCTGCGCGATCGGTTCGGTCGGTTGATCGGTCACGGCGCGCACCTCCCCCCGGCCTTGGTCTTGTCGCCCATCGCGTCGATGGCGGTGAAGTAGTACTGCGAGTTCCCCGGGCCCGGCAACAGCAGCCGGATCCGGCAGAAGTAGATCTGCAGCCAGGCGCCGTAGCTGCCCAGATTCGACAGCGTCTTGAAGTCGCCCGGCAGCTTGCCCAGCAGGTCGCGGATGAAGGGCTCGGCCTCCAGCGCCTGCTCGGAAGTCTGTCCCAGCGCGGTGACGGTCTGCTTGATGTCCGGGCGCGTCACGTTCAGCAGTCCGGCCATGCCGGTGGTGGCGCCGGCCGCCTGGCTGATGAACTCGCCGATCACGCTCCGGTCGCCGGACAGTCCGGTGATGAGCTGCTGGAGCCGGTCGACGCTCTGGTCGAGCCCCTGGTGGTCGGCCTGCAGCAGACCCAGGGTCCGATTCAGGTTGTCGATCACCGAGCCGATCAGCTTGTCCCGGTCGGCCAGGGTGTTGGTGAAGCTGTCGGTGGCCGACAGCAGCTGCTCCATGGCCGGTCCCTGTCCCTGGAAGACGGCGATGAGGGCGGCCGACAGCTCGTTGACCTCTTGGCCGTTCATCGTGCGGAACAGCGGCTTGAAGCCGCCGAGCAGGTTGTCCAGATCCAGCGCCGGCTCGGTCTGGTCCAGCGGGATCTGGCTGCCGGCCGACAGGAACTCACCGACCGGGCCGTTGCCCGGCTGCAGTTCCAGGTACCGGTCGCCGGTCAGGTTCTGGTAGCGGATCAGCGCGCGCACCGACTTGGGCAGCCGGTAGTCGCTGTTCACCGTGAAGCGAACCTCGGCCTGGTTGTCGCGGGTCAGGTTGATCCGGTTCACCACGCCGACGTCGACGCCGGCGATCTGCACGCTGCTGCCGGGCTTCATGGCCGAGGCACTGGAGAACAGCGCCGTGTAGCGGTCCGAACTGCCGGGCTGGTAACGGCTGAAGACCATCACCAGGCCGGTCAGCACCAGGAGCATCGACACCACGAAGGCGCCGAGCTTCAGCGAGGTGGCACGGAAGGCGCGGGCGCGCGCATCGAGGCGTCGGCCGCGCGGCCGCGCGGTACTTTCGTCAGCCAATCTGCGGCCCTCCGAACAGCAGGTTGAACAGCTTGAACGGCTGCACCTTGGCGGTCGTCCGCGGCTGATAGGGCTGCGGCGCATTGTCGATCACATAGAACTTGATCGGCTCCTTGGCGGAGATGTCGCCCAGACCGCCCTCACAGGTGGGCGGGCCGTCACCGTGCACCTCCGGCAGGTCCTGCGGCCAGCGGTACGGGTCCTGGCCGGGGATCAGACCGGCATCCAGCAGCAGCATCTGGTTGCGGCCGCCGAGGATCGGCACCGCCACGTCCGCGGCGTTCGAGGCACCGACGATGAAGCAGCGCAGGCCCGGCGCCTGGCGACCCAGCAGCTGGGTCACCGGGTTGAGGTCGGTGAGCGTGGACATCAGGTCCTTCTTGGACTTGCCCAGGACGCCGTCGACGGTGTTGCCCATGCCGGTCGCATTGATCAGCAGCGCGTCGAGGTTGGCGGTGTTCTCCACCAGCACGTCGCCCAGCACGGTCGCGTTGTCGACGGTGCGCATCAGGTCCGGCATGGCACCTGCGTAGACATCGGTGAAGCCCGCGGCCTGGGTCAGCAGGTCGTTCAGCTCGGGCAGGTGCTTGTTGGTCTTGCCGAGCACGTCGTCGAGCTGTTCCAGGGCGACGCCCAGGCGCTCACCGTTGTTCGATAGCGCACCGGCCACCGCGCCCATCGTCTCGTTGACCTTGTCCGGCTCGATCTGCGCCAGGACGTTGACCAACTGCTGGTAGACGGTGTTCAGCTCCACCACCACATGGTCGGCGCTGATCGTCGCGCCGGCGGCGAGCTGTCCCTGCGCTCCGCTCTCCGGGACCACCAGGTTCACGTTCTTGGCGCCGAAGATGGTGTTCGACTTGATGTCGGCCTGCACATTGGCGGGCACCAGATGCAGCTGGGCGGCGTCCATGTCGAGCTTCAGGACGGCACGGTCGCCGTCGTTGCGGATGCTCGCGACGCGGCCGACCTCCACACCGCGCAGCTTCACCTTCGCGGCCGGATTCATCACCAGGCCGGCGCGCGGCGCGTACAGCGTGACCGACTTGGTCTTGTGGAACCAGCCCAGGAACTGCCCGGAGGCCAGCGTGACGATGCCGATCAGCAGGCCGACCATGATGAAGGCGGCGAGCTTGCGGACCGAATCGGAACGTTGATTGTGCATCGATCAGCCCGCCAGGTTGAAGTTGCCGTCCATGCCGTAGATGGCAAGGGAGGTGAGCAGGGTGATGACGACGACCACGACCAGCGAGGCGCGCACGGCGTTGCCGACCGCGACACCCACGCCGACCGGACCGCCCGAGGCGTTGAAGCCGTAGTAGGTGTGGATCAGCATGACGGCGATCGCCATGCAGATCGCCTGCACGAACGACCACAGGATGTCCGACGGGATCAGGAAGGTCGAGAAGTAGTGGTCGTAGACGCCCGAGGACTGCCCGTAGAGCACGACGGTGGCGAACCGGCTGGCCAGGAACGAGGCGAGCGCGGCCAGCGAGTACAGCGGGATGATCGCGATGAGACCGGCGACGATGCGGGTGCTCACCAGGAACGGGATCGACGAGATCGCCATGACCTCGAGCGCGTCGATCTCCTCGCTGACGCGCATCGCGCCCAGCTGTGCCGTCGCACCGGCCCCGATGGTGGCCGCCAAGGCGATGCCGGCGATCACCGGGACCGCGATGCGCACGTTGATGAACGCCGAGAAGAAGCCGGTGAGCGCCTCGACACCGATGTTGGCCAGCGAGTTGTAACCCTGCACGGCGATGGTGCCGCCGGTGAACAGGGTCAGAAAGCCGACCACCACGACGGTGCCGCCGATCATGGCCAGCGCGCCGGTGCCCATGGAGATCTCGGCGATCAGCCGCAGCGTCTCCTTCTTGTACTGCTTGAGCGCGCGCGGGATCGAGATGATCGAGTCCCAGTAGAAGAGGGCCTGATCGCCGATGCGATTCCAGTCCTCACTGAAGCGTTTGAACGCCACCCGCGCAGTCAGCAGCCGCGTAGTCCCCGGAAAAACCATGATTCAGCCCATCGTCGCTTTCAGACCGACGGCGGTCACGACCACGTTGACCACGAACAGCGCCATGAACGAGTAGACGACGGTCTCGTTGACCGCGTCGCCGACACCCTTGGCGCCGCCCTTGACGTGCAGGCCGCGGTAGCAGGCGACGAGGCCGGCGAACAGGCCGAAGAGTGCCGCCTTGACCATCGAGATGATGAGCTCGGGCAGACCGGTGAGCAGGGTGAGGTTGGCGATGAAGGCGCCCGGGTTCACGTCCTGCAGGTAGACCGAGAAGATGAAGCCGCCGGCGATGCCGATGGTGCAGACCAGGCTGTTGAGCAGCAGGGCCACCAGGGTCGAGGCGATCACCCGCGGCACCACCAGGCGGTGCGTCGGGTTGATACCGAGCACCCGCATGGCGTCGATCTCTTCGCGGATGGTGCGCGCACCGAGATCGGCGCAGATGGCGGTGGCTCCGGCGCCGGCCACGATCAGCACCGTGACGATGGGACCGATCTGGGTGATGGTGCCCAGCGCGGCACCCGCGCCGGAGAGGTCCTGCGCGCCGATCTCGCGCAGCAGGATGTTCAGGGTGAAACTCACCAGCACGGTGAACGGAATGGCGACGAGCAGGGTCGGCACCAGGGAGACGCGGGCGATGGCCCACGCCTGTTCGACGGTTTCGCGCGCCTGGAACGGTCGTCGGAACAGCTCACGCGCCGACTCGACGGACAGAGCGACGAAGTCGCCGACTCCGCCCATGGGGGCGGCCAGTCTGCTGCTCAGCAACGGCACTCCTTCGGCTGATTGCGGCTGAACCTATCACGGACGCGGCTCGGGGCTGTGATCCGCGACATTCGATGGTCTAGATGAGATCCTGCGCGGAAAACGTACCAACGTCTCCATTTTCGAAGAATGTGCTCAATCGCGTGCCAAGGGCGTCACGATTCCATTCCTCGCCGTCGGCGGTGAAGGTCTCACGCACCGTCGGCGCGGCCATCAGCATCACCTGCGGACCGTAGACCACGAAGACCTGGCCGGAGACTCCGGCCGCCTCGGGGCTGGCCAGGTAGCGCACCAGGGTCACCACATGGTCCGGCGACAGCGGGTCCACCTGGCCCTCGGGCGCGTCGCCGAAGACCTGCGCGGTCATCGCGGTGCGGGCGCGTGGGCAGATCGCGTTGGCGGTGACGCCGTAGCGACCCAGCGCACGCGAGGCCGACAGCGTCAGCGCGGTGATGCCGGCCTTGGCGGCACCGTAGTTGGCCTGACCGGCCGGACCCAGCAGACCCGCCTCCGACGAGGTGTTGATCAGTCGGCCGTAGACCGGCTCACCGGTCTGCTTCGAGAGCGACCGCCAGTGCGCGGCGGCGTTGCGGTTGAGCAGGAAGTGGCCGCGCAGGTGAACCCGCACCACGGCGTCCCACTCGGCGTCGGTCATGTTGAAGAGCATCGCGTCGCGGGTGATGCCGGCGTTGCTCATCACGATGTGCAGGCCGCCGAGTTCTTCGGTGGCCACCCGGAGGATCTCGTCGGCCGTGGACGACTCGGCGATGTCGCCGGCCACGGCGACCGCCGTGCCGCCCGCTGCCCGGATCTCGTCGAGGACGTCACTGGCCTCCAGCGAGGACGCCAGATCGTTGACGATCACCGTGGCGCCGTCGGCCGCCAAGCCCAGGGCCTCGGCGCGACCGAGGCCGGCACCGGCACCGGTGACGACGGCAACGCGACCGGACAACGAGTCAGGCATGGAAGATTCCTCTCATCGCACGCAACTAAGTAGAACTTATTCTAACACATCGGGCGCGCGCGGATGTAATCGGCGCCACAGTTCGCCCGCAGGGCGACCCGGGACACCCCGGGCCTCGGGGCGTCAGTCGCCGAGCGACAGCGCCGAACGAGGGCAGCTGGCGATGATCTGCCGCATCTCTTCTTCGCGCTCTTCCGGCACCTCAGCCTTCATGATCACCATCTCGTCGTCGTCGGTGATCTCGAAGACGTCGGGCGCCATGCCGACGCAGATCGCATTGGCTTCACACAGGTCGTAGTTGACGCTGACTTTCATCTGATTCCTCTTCCTGCGGGCTGTCCGGTATTGACTCCCCCTCCATTACACGTTAGAACGTGTTTCAGTTCTAGCCAAGCAAGGAAGGTGCCGATGCGCATCGCGTACACCCCCGAACAGGACGAGTTGCGGCGCGAATTGCGCGCCTACTTCTCGGCCCTGATGACCCCCGACCGCCGTGCGGCCCTCACCGGAGGCGACGGCGAACTCGGCGAAGGCGATGCCTACCGCGACGTCGTGAAGCAGATGGGCACCGACGGCTGGCTGGCCCTGGGCTGGCCCACCGAGTTCGGCGGCGCCAACCGCTCGATGATGGATCAGCTGATCTTCACCGACGAGGCGGCCATCGCCGGCGCGCCGGTGCCGTTCCTGACCATCAACTCGGTGGCGCCGACCATCATGGCCTACGGCACCGACGAGCAGAAGTCGTTCTTCCTGCCCCGCATCGCCGCCGGCGACCTGCACTTCTCCATCGGCTACTCCGAGCCCGGCGCCGGCACCGATCTGGCGGCGCTGCGCACCACCGCGGTGCGCGACGGCGACGAGTACCTGATCAACGGCCAGAAGATGTGGACCAGCCTCATCCCGTACGCCGATTACGTCTGGCTGGCCTGCCGCACCGATCCGGAGGCCAGCAAGCACAAGGGCATCTCGATGCTGATCGTGCCGACCGACGCCGAGGGCTTCTCGTACACGCCGGTGCACACCATGTCCGGCGTCGACACCTCGGCCACCTACTACTCCGACGTGCGGGTGCCCACCACGGCCCTGGTCGGCGAGGAGGGCGGCGGCTGGCCACTGGTCACCAACCAGCTCAACCACGAGCGGGTGGCGCTGTGCAGCGCCGCACCGATCCAGACGGCGCTGCGCGAGACGATCGCCTTCGCCAAGGAGACCGGCCTCATCGAGACGACGTGGGTGCGGGCCAATCTGGCGCGGGTGCACGCCAAGGTCGAGTTCCTGAAGCTGATCAACTGGAAGATCGCCTCCATCGCCGCGCAGGGCGGCTCGCCGTCGCCCGCCGATGCCTCGGCCACCAAGGTCTTCGGCACCGAGTTCGCCACCGAGGCCTACCGGCTGCTGATGGAGGTGGTGGGACCGGCGGCGACGCTGCGCGCCGGCAGCCCCGGCGTCCACCTGGCCGGCCGGCTGGAGCGCTTCTCGCGCACCTCGCTGATCCTGACCTTCGGCGGCGGGACCAACGAGATCCAGCGCGACATCATCGGCATGCTCGCCCTCAAACTGCCCCCGGCCCGGCGCTGACCGGCCCGTTCGCGACGAAGAGAGACCCCATGGACTTCACCCCTTCCGAAGCCGCCGCCGAGGTGGGCGCCCTGGCCGGCGACATCGCCGCGTCGATCGCCACCCCCGAACGCGTCGCCGAACTGGAGGCCGCCGCCGCACCGCTCGACGAGCGGCTGTGGCGCGAGTTGGCCGCCGCCGGCCTGCTCGGCCTGGCCTCGGGCGACGATCCCGCACTCGGCGCCGAGGAGACCGTCGCGGTCGCCGCCGCCCTGGGCGCCCGCCTGGCGCGCGTGCCCTACGGCCCGCACGCCGTGGCCGCCGTCCCGGCGCTCACCGCCTTCGCTACGTCCGAGCTGCGCGCCGAATTGGCCGGTCCGGCCGCGGCCGGCGAGGCGATCATCTCGGCCGCCGTCGAGGAGGACGTGAATCTCACCTCGGCATCCCCGCGGACCACGCTGAGCGGCGGCCGGCTGTCGGGAACCAAGGTCGGCGTGCCCTACGCGCAGGCCGCGACCGCGCTGCTGGTGACCGCCGCGGCCCCGGACGGCACCGTCGTCGCGGTCGTCGCGACCGACGCGCCGGGCATCACGATCACCGCCGCACCCAGCACCGGGCTGACGCCGTCGTACACGGTGGAGTTCGACGGCGTGGCCGTCGCCGAGACCGCCGTGCTGTCCGGTGGCGCGGACACCGCGGCCCGGGTGCTGGATCTGCTGCGGCTGGCCGTCGCCGCCGATCAGGCCGGCGCGGTGTCCGCGGCCGTCGAGGCCACCGCCGTCTACGCGCGCGAGCGCGAGCAGTTCGGCCGGGCCATCGGCTCGTTCCAGGCCGTCGCCCAGCGGCTGGCCGACGGCTACATCGACGCGCAGGCACTGTCGCTGACCGTCGCCCAGGCGGCCTGGCTGCTCTCGCCCGGAGCCGGGGCCACTGACGCCGAGATCGCGGCGGCCGTGGCGACGGCCAAGTTCTGGGCCGACGAGGCCGGGCACCGGGTGGCGCACACCGCGGTGCATGTGCACGGCGGTGTCGGCCTGGACACCTCGCACCCGGCGCACCGCTACTTCCTGCGCGCCAAGGCCAACGAGTTCACGCTCGGCACCGCGCCGGTGCTGCTCGACGATCTCGGCGAGCTGATCGCCACCGGCGAATAGTCGCGCCGGAGGTGGGCTCCTCGGTCACCGATCCGCGCACCCTGGCCGGCCTGCTATCCGCGCTCGCCGACGTCGACGACCGGGGTCTGCACTCCACGGTCGACGGCTCGTTCGTCTCGTGGCGCGAGCACGTCGCGGCGAGCGCGGTGCGGGCGGCGGTGCTGCGCGGGCTGCTCGATCCGGCGCGGCCGCCGCACGTCGGTGTGCTGCTGCCCAACGGCCCCGAGTTCAGCTTCCTGTTCGGCGCGGCCGCCCTCGGCGGCTGCGTGCTGGTGGGCCTGAACCCAACGCGGCGGGGTGCGGCGCTGGCCGCCGACATCGCCCGCGCCGACTGCCAGCTGGTGCTGGCCGACGCGTCCACCGCCGACCTGCTGCCCGCCAGCGCGATGCCGGGCGACGTCCCGGTGATCCGCGTCGACGGCTCGGAGTGGTCCGGGATTCTGGTGAATCACGCTGCGCGAGACGGGGATCGGCTCGCCGATCTGCCCGATCCCGCCCCCGACGATCTGGTGATGCTGATCTTCACCTCCGGCACCACCGGCGATCCGAAGGCGGTGCGCTGCAGTCAGCGCAAGTTCGCGGCGCCGGGGGTGATGCTGGCCGAGCGCTTCGGGCTCGGTCCGGCCGACGTGATCTACCTGTCGATGCCGATGTTCCACTCCAACGCGCTGATCGCCGGCTGGTCGGTGGCGGTGGCCGCCGGCGGCGACCTGGTGGTGCGGGATCGCTTCTCCGCCAGCGGTTTCGGCGACGACGTGCGGCGCTACGGGGTGACCTTCGCCAACTACGTCGGCAAGCCGCTGCACTACATCCTGGCGACCCCGGAGCGGCCCGACGACGCGGCCACCCCGCTGCGCATCATGTACGGCAACGAGGCCTCGGCCGCCGACCGCGCCGAGTTCGCCCGGCGGTTCGGCGCCACCGTGATCGACGGCTTCGGCTCCACGGAGGCCGGGGTGTCGATCACCCGGACCCCCGAGACGCCCGCCGATGCCCTCGGCCCGCTGCGCGAGCCGGTGGCCGTCGTCGACCCGGACACCCTGGAACCCGTGGCGGTGGGCCGGATCGGCGAGATCGTCAACACCTCGGGACCGGGCCTGTTCGACGGCTACTACAACGATCCGCAGGCCACGGCCGAACGGCTGCGCGGCGGCGTGTACCGCACCGGCGACCTGGGCTGGGTGGACGACGACGGCTTCATCCACTTCGCCGGACGCTTCGGCGACTGGCTGCGGGTAGACGGCGAGAACCTCGGCACCCGGCCCATCGAGCAGGTGCTGCGCCGCCACCGACGGATCCGCGAAGCCGTGGTGATCGGCGTGCCGGCAGCGATCGGCGACGAGGTGGGCGCGGTGCTGGTGACCGACGGCCTGGAGCGCGACGAACTCGCCGAATTCCTGGCCGCACAGGACGATCTGGGACCCAAGCAGCATCCGGTGCACGTCTGGCTGGTCGACGAGCTGCCGGAGACCGCCACCTTCAAGACCGCCCGCGCCGCCCTGGTCGCGGCCCTCGGCGCCCCCACCTGGACCCGCTGACCTACCCGCCGATCGTCCTGCGGCTGCGCACTCGGGGCCCGCGCCGCCGAAGCGCCCTCAGCGGCTGGAGTACGGCAGCAGCGCCATTTCCCGGGCGTTGCGCACCGCGGTCGCCAACCGCCGCTGCTGCTGCGGTGACAGACCGGTGACGGCGCGTGACCGGATCCGGCCGCGGTCGGTGAGATACCGCCGCAGCGTCGCGGTGTCCTTGTAGTCGAAGGTGATCGACGGGTCGGCCCGCTTCACCGCTCTGGCGCGCGTCACCGGTCGGCTCTTCCTCGCCATCACCAACTCGCCTTCGCAATGCCGGGCAGCTCACCGTTGTGCGCCATCTCGCGGAATCGGATGCGCGATACCCCCGCCTTGCGCAGATAGCCGCGGGGGCGGCCGTCGACCGCATCGCGATTGCGCAGGCGCACCGGGCTGGCGTCGCGTGGCTGACGCATCAGTTCCCGCTGCGCCGCCTCACGCTCGGCGACCGAAGCCGCCGGATCGACGATGATCCTCTTGAGTTCCCGCCGCCGCTCGGCGTACCTGGCGACGGTCTCCCGGCGCCGCGCCTGCGCGGCGATCTTGGACTTCTTGGCCATGCTTCCTCTCCTCAGCGCTCTTCGCGGAATTCGACGTGCCGGCGCACCAGCGGGTCGTACTTGCGCAGCGTCAGCCGGTCCGGATGGTTCCGGCGATTCTTGCGGGTCACATAGGTGTAGCCGGTGTCGGCGGACGACTTGAGCCGCACCACCGGCCGCAGGTCGGTGCCCTTCGCGGCCATCAGAGCTTCTCCCCCGCGGCCAGCATCCGGCCGACCACGGCGTCGATGCCGTCTCGGTCGATGATCTTGATCCCGTCGGTGCTGACCCGGATCGACACGCGGCGCCCGAGCGTGGGCACCCAGTAGGTGCGGCGCTGGATATTCGGCCGCCACTGGCGGCTGGTGCGCCGATGCGAATGCGAGACCCGTCTTCCGAATCCCGGCTTCGCGCCGGTCACCTGACAACGAGCGGACATCTCTCCTCCTTAATGGAAACGATTAGCGTTAACCGAGAGGAGACGGTAGCGTACGTCGCAGCCTATCGACAAACATTGTCATTAAGGAGTGGTCCGTGACCCCACCGACCAAGACACCGGTGACCCTGGTGACCGGCCTCGACCGCGGAGCCGCCGCCCGGATCGCGAACGCCCTCGCGACGCCGGGCACCGCCCTCGTCGCCCACGATCTGCGCGCGCTGCCACTCGGCTACGTCGTGCGCCAGACCCGCATCGTGCTCGACGGCGACGACCGCCTCGCCGTCGACCAGATCGCGTTGGACCACGGCTGCGCCACCTGCACGCTGCGGCTCGACCTGCTGCCCCAGTTGCGCACCCTGCACCGCGATCCCGACGTGGAACGCATCGTCGTCGTCCTCGATCCGGCCTTCGAGCCCGAGCCGGTGGCCACCGAGATCCTCGGCACCGTCGCGGCATCGGACGAGTACGGCGATGCCCCGGCGGGCGACGACGTGGTGGTGCGAGCGACGGTCACCGCGATCGACGAGGCCCACTGGCTGGCGGACGCCACCGGCGACCTGACCCTGTGCGAAGCGGGGCTGTCGTCCGTCGAGGACGAGCGGACCCTGGCCCAGGTGGCCGTGGCTCAGGCCCGGTTCGCCGATGTGCTGGTGATCGAGGGCTCCGGCGACCGCGACGACCGCTACGAGGCGGCGCGGTTGGCGGCCGTACTGCGCCGGTTGAATCCGGCGGCGATCCAGAGCACGGTGCAGCCGGACCGGCCGCTGCGGCCCGATCAGCTGCTGGTGTCGCTGGCGGCGATCCGCCCGCAGTCTCGCCGCGGCCGACCGACCGGCGTCTTCGACCCGCTACTCGACGGCTGCCCGCCGTTGGACGCCGATTGCGGCGTCGAGGTGGTGACCTTCGAGGCGGACCGCCCGTTCCATCCCGGACGGTTGTACGACACCCTCGACGTGCTGCTCGACGGCGTGGTCTGCGCACGCGGCCGACTCTGGCTCACCTCCAGCCCCGACGATGTGGTGTGGCTGGAGTCGGCCGGCGGCGGGCTCGGACTGAGCCGCAGTGCGCGGTGGCTGGCCGCCCGGAATGCGGCCGACCTCGCGGACGTGAGCCCGGAGGTTCGGGCGATGGCATCGCTGCGTTGGGATGTCCGCCACGGCGATCGGCACAGCTCGATCGTCGTGCTGTCGGTACGCGCCGATCGACGCGAGATCGACCGGGCCCTGCACGGCGCGCTGGTCACCGACGACGAATTGGCCAGGGGCCCGGGCTATCTCGCGTCGCTGCCCACACCGTTCGGCGACGACGGCGACGCCCACACCCCGACCGACGAGAAGCCCGCCGGAGAGAAGACCCCGGCAGAGACAAACCAGGAGAACATCCGATGAAGCCCGGAATCCACCCCGACTACCGCCCCGTCGTCTTCCGCGACGCGACCACCGGCACGCAGTTCCTCACCCGGTCAACGGCCACCTCGACGGCGACCGTCGAATGGTCCGACGGGCACGTCTATCCGCTCATCACCGTCGAGGTGTCGAGCGACTCGCATCCGTTCTGGACCGGGCAGCAGCGGCTGCTCGACACCACCGGCCGGGTGGAGAAGTTCCACCGGAAATACGGCCGCCGGGGCTAGCTGAGTGTGCCGTTCATCCGCGCCACGGACTCGGCGTACTCGCTCACCAGGCCCTCGATCATCTCGGCCACCGGCACGATGGCGTTGCAGCGGCCGACGATCTGACCGGCCGGCATCGCGACCACCCCGGGATCGTCGCTGAGCGAGATCCGGGCGTGCGCCTCGCCGACGAGCAGGTTCTGCAGCGGCATGGGCAGCGCCTCGGGGGCGTTGGCCGCATCCCAGGCGTCGGTCCACTTGGTCTTGAGCAGCCGGGCCGGCTTGCCCGAGTAGATGCGGCGCCGCACGGTGTCCCGCGAGGTGGCGTTGAGCAGCGCACGCTGCACGGTGGACGGGCCCTCCACGCCCTCCGCCGAGCCGAGCTTGTACTCGGCCGCGGTGAGCCAGTAGGTGCCCATCCAGACGCCCTGCGCACCGAGCGCGACGGCCGCGGCCATCTGCCGGCCGCTGCCGACGCCGCCGGCCGCGAGCACCGGGGCGGTGTCGCCGAGCGCGTCGACGATCTCCGGCCACAGCACCATCGAGGCCACCTCGCCGGTGTGTCCGCCGCCCTCGTAACCCTGAGCGATCACGATGTCGACGCCCGCCTGGACGTGCGAGAGCGCGTGCTCCTGGGTACCGGCCAGCGCCGCCACCGCCACGCCGTGCTCGTGCGACACCTGGATCACGTCCTCGGGCGGGGAGCCGAGCGCGTTGGCGATCAGCTTGATCTGCCCGTACTTGGCCGCATGCTCCATCGCCACGTCGACGTGCGAGCGGGCCACCGAGTGCAGCCAGCCCAGCACGCCGGTGTTGATGCGGTCGCCGCCCTCGGGCAGCGGCGGGACGCCGAGGTCGTCGAGGGTGCGCTCGACGAAGGCCCGGTGCTCCGGCGGGATCATCGAATCCAGATCCACCTTGGAGCCCTCGGTGGGGATCTTGGCCGGCATCACCACGTCGACGCCGAAGGGCTTGCCGTCGGTGTTCTCGTGCATCCACTCCAGGACCTCATTGAGCTCACCCGGGTCGTTGAACCGGACGCAGCCGAGCACGCCCAGGCCGCCGGCCCGGCTGATGGCCGCGGCCACGTCCTGGCTGGGGGTGAAGCCGAAGATCGGGTAATCGATGCCGAACCGCTCGGTGAGCGGCGTGCGGATGGTTGCGGTCATGGTGAAGGCCTTGTCTGTGTACTGGATGGGTATCGGAGGGACTGCGGGCGACGGCCGCGGCCGTGCGCTGGGCGGCGGGCGGTGCCCGCGGGGTCTAGGAGACGGGCACCGTGTCGTCGGGTTCGCGGGAGGCGGCCACGTCGGCGCCCCAGCGGTAGTCGGGCTTGCCCGCCGGCGAACGCTTGAGCTCGTCGACGAACCAGACGCTGCGCGGGCACTTGTAACCGGCCAGCTCGGCGCGCACCACCTCGTTGAGCGAGGTGAGCGACGGCCGGGCCGCGCCGCGGGTGGCGATCACCGCGGCCACCCGCTGGCCGAAGCGCTCGTCGGGCACCCCGACGACGACGGTGTCGTGCACGTCGGGATGGTTCTTCAGGGCGGCCTCGACCTCCTCGGGGAAGACCTTCTCGCCGCCGGTGTTGATCGACACCGAGCCGCGGCCCAGCATGGTGATGGTGCCGTCAGCCTCGAGCACCGCGTGATCGCCGGGCAGCGAGTAGCGCACACCGTCGTAGACGACGAAGGTCTTAGCCGACTTCTCCGGATCGTTGTGGTAGCGCAGCGGGATGTGACCGGAGCGGGCCAGCACCCCGACCTCGCCGCTGCCCGGCGCCACCGGGGTGCCGTCCTCGCGGAGCACATGGGTCTGCGGATCGGCCTTGACGGTGGGGGCGCCCACCCGGCTCTGCCCCTTGACCGCCATGCCCATGCCGCCGAAGCCGGTCTCCGAGGAGCCGATGGCGTCGACCACCACGGCGTTCGGGAAGCGGTCCAGGTAGCGGTCCTTCACTGCGGGCGAGAAGAGCGCGGCCGAGGACGCGACCGAGACGACGGTCGAGGTGTCGTAGTCGCCCTCCTCCAGGGCGTCGATCATCGGCCGGCCCATGGCATCGCCGGTGATGAAGATGACGTTCACGCCGTGCTCGGCCACCGCGCGCCAGACGTCGTGCGGATCGAAGTCCGGGTAGACGACGGCCTTGCCGCCGGCGAACAGCGACTGGAAGATGGCCCACTGGCTGCCGCCGTGGATGAACGGCGGGATGGGGAAGCGGACCAGTTGGCCGCCCTCGGCGCCGGTGCGCGCGTGCTCCCACTCGTCCTCGATGGGGCGGCCGCTGTACCAGTCGATGCCGCCGCCGAGGACGCGCCAGACGTCTTCCTGCCGCCAGACGACGCCCTTGGGCTTACCCGTGGTGCCGCCGGTGTAGAGCATGTAGAGGTCGTCGTTGCTGCGCTCACCGAAGTCGCGGTCGGTCCGCCCGGCCTCCACGGCATCGGCGTAGCGCAGGACGCGCACGCCGGGGACCTCGCGCGGATTCGGCGGCGTGCCGTCGTCGATCACGATGCGCGCCACCACCTCGCCGCGCGATTCCTGCAACACGTTGCACACGCGGTCGGTGTACTGGTTCTCGTGGATCAGGACCTTCATCCCGGAGTCGGAGAAGATGTGCTCCAGCTCGTGCTCCACATAGCGGTAGTTCACATTCGCCATCACCGCCCGGGCCTTGAAGATGGCGAGCATCGACTCCACCGACTCGATGGTGTTCCTGCTGTACAGACCCACCGCGTCGGCCGGCTGCACACCGAGTTCGACGAGGGTGTGCGCCAGGGCGTTGCTACGCGCCTCAAGCTGCGCGTAGGTGCGGGTGCGATCGCCGGATTCCAGCGCCGTGCGCTCGGGCATCAGGTCGACGGCATGCTCGAAGAGATCAGCGATCGTGAAGGCCATGCGTCAAAACTAGAACGTGTTACTGTTCTGCGGCAAGCCTTTGAGAAAGGAGAGTCGCATGTCCGATGCGCCCGAATGCCTCGTGGAGAAGCGCGGCCACGTTCTGATCGTCACGATGAACCGCCCGCACGCGCGCAATGCGCTGTCCGGCCCGATGATGCGGATCATGGAGCAGGCCTGGGATCAGGCCGACGCCGATCCCGACATCCGCGTGGTGATTCTGACCGGAGCCGGCGGCTACTTCTGCGCCGGCGCCGACCTGAAGGCAATGAACCAGTCCGCGCCCGGCGACTCCTTCGCCAAGGGCGGCTGGGATCTGACCAAGCTGCCCGCACTACTCAAGGGCCGGCGCCTGACCAAGCCGCTGATCGCGGCCGTCGAGGGCCCCGCGATCGCCGGCGGCACCGAGATCCTGCAGGGCACCGACATTCGGGTCGCCGGTGAGAGCGCCAAATTCGGTGTTTCCGAAGCAAAGTGGGCGCTGTTCCCGCTCGGC
>CAZEOP010000028.1:0-25262 GCA_964513715.1 uncultured Gordonia sp. | reverse complement strand
TCTTCAGTTCAAGCCGGCTCGCCGCTACCAACGTCCTGGCCGGGTACATCTAGGCCCGCGGCCGACTGCTAAGTTCGACCTCATGACCGGCAGCGGGGTGGTCGCGGCGAAGCTGCGCGTGGGGACGGGTGCGGCCAGTCTGGTGCTCAATGCGATCCGGGTCGGCGGCCCCGCCGCGCGCGATGCCGTCACCGCGCACACCGGCCTGTCGCCGGCGACGGTGAACCGGCAGATCACCGCGCTGGCCGCCGCCGGGCTGATCGAGGAACGGCCCGACCTGGTCGATGCCCGCGGTGTCGGCAGGCCCAAACTCCCGCTGACCCTGGACCGCGATCGCTACTGCGTCGCCGGCATCCACATCGGCGCGCGGCGCACCGCCCTGGTGATCGCCGACCTCGGCGGGCGCACCCTCTACAGCCACGCCGTCACCACCCAGGAACTGTCCGGGGTGGACGCGGACGATGCCGTCGAACGGCTCGCTGCGCAGCTCGCGGAGCTGGCCGCGCGCTTCTCCGGGCGGCGCGTGCTGTGGGCGGGTGCTGCGCTGGGCGGCGCGGTGGATGCGGAGACCGGGGTGGTGGATCACCCGATCCTGCACTGGCATCGGCAGCCGCTGGGCGAGCGGCTGCACCGGGCGCTGGGGGTGCCGGTCTCGGTGGCCGAGCACGTCCAGGCGATGGCGGCCGCCGAACTGCTGCTCGGCGGCGAGGTGGTGCCGCACGGCGCGGGTTTGTTCTTCTATGCGCGCGAGACCGTCGGCATGGCGATGATCATCGAGGACGAGGTGCATCAGCCCACGCGCGGCGCGGGTTCCATCGCTGCGCTGCCGGTGGTGCCGGGCCCGCTGGATACCGCGCCGGTCGCGGCGCTCCAGTCGGTGATCGGCACCGCGGCACTCAAGGCCGCGGGCGCCCGGCTCGGTACCGGGGCGGATGCGCCGTTGCTGGCCGATGCCCGCGCCCGCGTGCTCGGCGAGGCGGTGGCCGCGATGCGCGACGTCATCAACCCGGACTCGGTGATCGTCGCCGGCGATGCCTTCTCGGCTCATCCGCGGGGTCTGGCCCCGGTGCAGGCGGCCTTCGACGCGGCGAGCACCACCCCGTGGCCGCTGGAGATCGTGCCGACCCGGTTCGGGGTGCACGTCCCGGACGCCGCCCCCGTCGCCGTCGCCCTCTCCGCGGTCTACGCCGACCCGCTGGCCGTCGTCGGCTGACCGTCGACGGCCGGCCGTCCGACCGAACAGAAGTGTCACGCCGCTCCGTCGCGGACGGACATAACCATCACCGAACAGCCGATTCGTGACGGCTGTGCCCGTCGGCGACGGTTATGTGTGACGGCTGTGTGCGACGGCCCGCCGATCAGCGGCGGTGGGCGGCGACGTATTCGAGGACCGTCGACACCTGGGCGGTACCGGGGATGCGGTACTGGGCGACGGTGGGGCCCTCGCCGACCTTGATCCCCACGTCGTTGGCGGTGCCCACGAGGTCGGCGGCGTCGCGGCGGTGCAGGTGTGCGAAGGCCTTCTCGTCGGTCACGTCGTCGCCCAGGTAGAGCACCGCGTCGGCGCCGAAACTCTCGCGCAGCCGGTCGAGCGCGGCGCCCTTGCTGGTCTCGATCACGGCCAGCTCGATCACCGCCTTGCCCTGGGTCACATGCATCCCCGGCCAGCCGGCCGGTCCGGACTCGGCCAGCGCCATGGCGGCCGCGGCGTCGTCGGCGGTGGCGTTGCGGACGTGCAGGGTGGTGCTGGCCGGCTTCACCTCGACGCTGGTGCCGGCGAAACGCGTGGTGATGGCGCGGAATTCGGCGATGATCCGCTCCAGCAGACCCTGCTGCTCGACGGTCAGCGGGGCGTCGAAGCCGTCCTCGAACTCCGCGCCGTGGCTGCCCACGAGCACTACCGGCGCACCGACTCGGGACATCGCGGCCAGGTCGTCGCGCGCCCGGCCGGAGACCAGCGCCACCAGGGTGTCGCGCCGGGTGGCGCAATCGAGCAGGGCGTTGCGGGACGCCGGATCGGGCACGGCGAGTTCCGGTCGCGGCTGGATCGGCGCGAGGCAGCCGTCGTAGTCGGAGGCCACCAGCACCCGCGGCAGCGCGCAGAACTCGTCGAGCGCTCGGCGCAGCTCGTCGCCGAGGTCGTCGCCGGTCTCGCTCATGCGGGCGTCACTTCCCGTCCAGGGCGGCCAGGAAGCTGCGCGCCCACTGGTCCACGTCGTTGTTCATCACCTGATCGCGCAGCACCCGCATGCGCCGCCGGCGCTCGGCCGGATCGTCGTTCACCGCGGCCAGCACCGCGGCGTCGGTGGACACCGGGTCGTACGGGTTCATCAGATACGACTCACTCAATTCCATTGCGGCGCCGGTGAATTCGCTGAGCACCAGGGCTCCGCCGAGGTCCGGGCGGCAGGCCAGGTACTCCTTGGTCACCAGGTTCATGCCGTCGCGCAGCGGGGTCACCAGGGCCACGTCGGCGGCGACGAAGTAGGCCAGCAGCTCGTCGCGCGGGACGGGCTGGAGCAGGTAGCGGATCGGCGGTGCGGTGACCGTGCCGTAGGTGCCGTTGATGTGGGCGACGGTCTGCTCCACGGTGTCGCGCAGCCGGACGTAGCTGTCGACGTTCTCCCGGCTGGGACTGGCCAGCTGCACGAAGACGGTGTCGGCGGGATCGAGCCGACCGCCGGCAAAGAGCCGCTCCAGCGACTGGATGCGCACGTCGATGCCCTTGGTGTAGTCGAGCCGGTCGACGCCCAGCAGCAGCGTGCGCGGGCTGCCCAGTTCCTCGCGGATCCGGGCGGCGCGCTCGATGGTCGCGGGTGCAGACGCCTGTGCGGCCACCCCGGCGGAGTCGATGGAGATGGGGAAGGCGCCCACGAGGGTGGTCCGGCCGTCGCGGGTGACGGTCCCGAAGTCGGCGCGCACCCCGATCGGCTCGGTGGAGATCTCCGCGCCCAGGATGCGCCGGCACAGGGTGCGGAAGTTCTGCGCGCCGCCGGGCAGGTGGAAGCCGACGAGGTCGGCGCCCAGCAGACCGTCGAGGATCTCGGCGCGCCAGGGCAGCTGGCTGAACAGCTCGTACGGCGGGAAGGGGATGTGCAGGAAGAAGCCGATCTTCAGATCGGGCCGCAGCTCCCGGAGCATTCGGGGCACCAGTTGCAGCTGATAGTCCTGGACCCAGACGGTGGCGCCGGGCGCGGCGGCATCGGCCGCCGCGCGGGCGAACCGCCGGTTCACCTCGACATACACGTCCCACCAGTCGGCCCGGTACTCCGGCTTCACCAGCACGTCGTGGTACAGCGGCCACAGCGTGGAGTTGGAGAAGCCCTCGTAGTAGTCCTCCACCTCGGCGGCCGACAGCGGGACCGAGCGGATGTCGATGCCGCCGACGTGCGGGTCGTCGGTGGAGTCCGGACTGCCGGTCCAGCCGACCCACGCGCCGGGCTGGCTGTCGAAGATCGGGGCGAGCGCGGTCACCAGACCGCCGGGCGCGCGTTCCCAGGACACGGTGCCGTCGGCCGCGACCTTCCGGTTGACCGGCAGGCGGTTGGCGACGACGACGAAGCCGGACTCAGCGCCCGTCATGGCTCAGTCGGCTTCTCCCGGAGCGATGCCGAGCATCTCGAAGAGCATGAGGCATTCGTCGGCATCGGTGGCGTAGGCGGCGACGACGCGGCGGGCCGAGATGGCGGTTTCGTCCGCTACCGGCTCCAGCTCTTCTTCGTCGACGAGGTCAGTGGTCTTGGGAGGCATGCGCCCAGTCTACCTGGGCGCATGCCCGCCCGTCCCACCGTCCTCAGCCGTCGTGGCTGCGGGCCGCGTTGGCGACGATCGCGTCCCGGACGTACTGCGCGAGGCCGGGCTCCAACTCGTCGTAGGTGGCGGCGAAGCGCGGATCGGCGACGTACATCTCGCCCAGATTCATGTGAAACTCGGGCGGGCAGTCGTAGAAGCGGTCGTGGATCTGGCGGCGCGCGCGTTCGGCGACGGCCGTCGCGACCGGGCCGTCGGCCGGTTCCCCGGCCCGCTTGGCGGCGACGTAGTCGGCGTTGATCGCGTCGGTCTCCTCCTTGATCGCCTGCCAGTCGGACCTGGTGTAGCCCTTGGTCCGGTCGGCCGACTGCTTCCACTGGTCGGTCTGGCCCCAGCGCTGCTGCGCCTCGGCCTGGTATTCGTCGCTGTAGCCGTCGCCGAAGAGCTCGCGCAGGTCGGCGTCGGTGGCGGGTCGCTGATTCATTTCTCTCTCCAATGCTCGGTCGATGGCGCCGACGAGCTCGCTGAGCTCGTCGCGCCGGGCGATGACGGCCTCGCGCTGGCGGCGCAGATGCTCCTCGGGTGAGGCGCCCGAGGCCAGCAGTTCGGCGATGTCCCCGAGCGGCAGCTCCAGCCGCCGGTAGAGGACGATCTGCTGCAGCCGGGCCAGATCGGCGGCGTCGTACCGGCGGTAGCCGGAACCGGTCCGGCCGGCCGGGGTCAGCAGCCCGATCTGGTCGTAGTGGTGCAGCGTGCGGACGGTGACGCCGGTCAGCTCGGCGAGCTGACCGACCGTCCAGGTGGGGTGTGCCGGCGTCATGGGATCGATGGTTCACCCTGCCGTCGCGGGAGGGTCAAGCGTTTCCCCGGCGCCGGTGGGCAACGGTGCGGACCGCGTGCGGCAGGGTCGACGGGAGCTTGGGCCGGCGGATTCGGGGGCGCCGGAGGCGGCGGGCGATGAACTCGCCGAGGGTCACGCCCGCGGCCAGTGCGCAGCCGATGCCGAAGGCGGTGGCCATCTCGGCGCCGCCGCGCCCGGGATCGTCGTTCATCAGGCCGTACATGCCGCGGTAGATGGCCAGGCCGGGGAGCAACGGTGTGATGCCGGCGACGGCCACGACCAGCGGCGGGGTCAGTGCCCGGCGAGCGGCGATGCCGCCGAGCAGGCCGATGACGATCGCCGCGACCGCGAAGCTGATCAGGATGCTGGTGGTGTAAACGCTGATCACGCCCTGCACGCCCGCGCCCAGGGCGCCGGCCCCCACGGCCGCGGGCAGTGCCCGGCGCTCGGCGTAGCTGGCCAGCGCGAAGGTTCCGGACACGATGCCGCCGCCGAGGATGCGGGGCAGCAGGTCGGAGGCGCCGAACGGCTGGACCGCGGTCAGCTCGGGCAGCTGGATGCCGAAGATCCCGACGAAGCGCACGGCGGCGGCCACCCCGATCAGGATGCCGCCGGTCATCACCAGCACCTCGGTGAACCGTGCGGTGCCGGTGATCGGCGCACCGGTGATGGCATCCTGCACCGCGCCGACCAGCGACAGTCCGGACAGCAGCACGATGATGCCGGCGGCGATCGCCTGTGACGGGCGGATCTGGACCGCGGTGCTCTCCAGGCCGGCGAACAGCAGGGCCACCGGCAGTACGGCGAGGAAGCCGCCCATCATCTGCTGGAAGAACAGCGGCGTGCCGATCCGGTTCAGATAGCGATTGGTCAGGATGATCGCCACCGAGGTGGCGAAGGCGGTGACGCCGAGCAGCCAGCCAGCCGACAGGAAGACGATGACGCCGAAGGCCATCACGCCCCAGGCTAGCGTCGCGATCCAGCGGGCGTACGGGTGCGGGGCGGCGACGATGGCGTCGACGATGCGGTGCGCCGAGGCCGGGGTGATCGCGAGGCGCCGGATACGGCGGATCAGCCGGTCGGTCTCGGCGAGCCGAGTGAAGTCCATCGAGCGGTAGCGGACCGTGCGCGAGGCGGTGATCGGCGGCAGCGTGCTGCCGCGCCGGGCACAGATGAGGATGGTGTTGAAGGTGACGTCCACATCCACGTCGTCGAGCCCGTAGATGCCGGCGATGAACTCCACCTGGTCGCGGGTGTCGATGGCGCCGGTGCCCGAGTCGAGCAGGACCGCGCCGATACGGGCGGCCAGATCGAGTACCTCGGTGATGGCCGCCTCGTCGTGCAGATCGATCGGTTTGCGCGGGGCGACGACGATGCTGCCCGGCTCGATCGTGTCGATGGTGGCCTGGGCGGTGCCGAGGACACGGTTCAGGCCACGGCGGATATAATCACGCACGCGCCTGCCTCCTTAGCTCAGCGGTAGAGCAACGCTCTTGTAAAGCGTAGGTCGTCGGTTCAATCCCGACAGGGGGCTCCACAACGGCCCAGGTCACGGCGTTTCGTCGCCGCCGGCCTGGGCCGGCATCGTGTCGCGGATGCCTCATCGGTGCCTCAATCGTCCGGCGGCGGCGATACCGTCCCGGGTAGTTGCTCCCGCCGCCTGTGCTACATCTGACTTCTCCCGCGATCGAAGGAAGACCCGAATGCAGAACCGCCGATTCGCCGGGGCGGCCGCCGCCCCGATGGTGTTCGCCGCCGCCCTGGCCCTCTCGCTCACCGCGTGCAGCGATGACGCGACCAGTTCCTCGACGGCCCCCGGGAGCGCGACGACGGGAGCCGAGTCGGTGGCGCCGAACAGCGAGGCCGGCTTGCGCACCGAGCTGGGCGAGTTCTATGCGATCGTCGCCCAGCAGCGGCAGTGGGCCGAGGCGCACTCGTACCTGTCGCCCCGCTGCCAGAACAAGGTCGGCGCCGCCGACCTCGCCGCCGCCATGGAGGACAAGTACGGTCCGGGTTCGGGCCGCGACTTCTCCGGCCTGCCCGAGTACAAGATCACCATGAAGGGTGATGAAGCCACCGTCGTGCAGAAGCCGTACGACGACAAAGGGGTGACCACCACTCAGACCTGGGCGTTCATCGACGGCCGGTGGGCGCTCGACAGCTGCTAGTTCGCCGCCTTCCGGGACTTCTCAGTAGAAGAGCAGCAGGTCGGTGCGCTGGTCGGCCGGCGCGGTGACCGAGGGATCGGAGACGTAGATCTCGGCGATCAGCCGGGGTTCGCCGAGCTCACGGTCGGCGAAGTCGGTGGTGAGGCGGGTCCAACTGTCGGACAGGCTGTCGTAGCCGCCGAGGTGGGTCAGCGCGAGGGCCTTGCCGGACGGGAAGGTGCCGGTGGTGAAGTGCTCCGGCGGGGCCGCGGTGACCGGGAAGCCGATCTCCAGATCGAACCAGCCGTGCGGCGGACCTGAGTACAGGGCGTATCCGGGCCCGGCCGGCCCGGCCTGGGCCAGCGAGGAGAAGCCGGCGTCGAAGAGGGCGGGCAGGTCGTTCATCGTGACCGCCTCGGAGAACTCGGAGACCGTGGCCACTCCCTCGGGCACCTCGATCGGGGTGGGTTCGGTGAACGGCTCGTCGCGCAGGATCAGTGGAATGCCCATGGCAGGAAGACTAGTGTCGGGCTCCGACGATGTAGTGCCCGCCGAGAATGGCGACAACACAAACGGCGGGGTTTTCCATACTGAGTATGGAAAACCCCGCCGTTTGTGATCGGCGCCCGAAGAATCAGTTCTTCAGATGGGCGTGCAGCCAGTCCAGGGTCTGCATGCCGAACAGATCGGTGCCCCAGCCGTAGATGTCGGTGATGGCCTTGATCATCGAGCAGTCCGTCGGCTGGTAGTCGACGTGCGCGCCGCGGCTGCGCCACTGCTTGGCGAGCTTGCGCGAGTCGGCGGCCGGGACCAGCGACATGGGCGAGTCGTCGGCCACGCACGAGGCGATCAGCACGCGGTTGTCGGCCGACACGGTGCCGCGACCCAGCAGATTGTCGTTGTAGGCGCGCTGGAAGTCCTTGATGTCCGCGGGGTTCTTCCCGTTGAACAGGGCCTCCATCGGGACCATCGGCAGCGTGAAGTAGGCCGGCGTCTGACACTGGGTGCGGTACCAGTCGGCGATCTGCTTGCCCGTCGGGCTCAGCTTCTCGTCGATCTTCATGTCCGGGTACGCCGGCTCCAGGCCGAGCAGGGTGGCCATCGCGAAGCCCGAACCGACCGAGCCGTTGGCGGTGCGGATGAAGTTCCGGTAGTTCACCACCATGCCCTCCAGGACGGTGGCGCGGATGTTCAGCTCCGGCGCGTACTCCTGGTGCTTCTCGGCGGCGAAGCCGATGCCGACGCCACCGCCGGCGATACCGAACAGGCCGATCGGCGCCTCGTGCGAAAGTCCGGCGTCACCGAGGGCGAGTGCGGCGCGCAGGCCGTCGAGGGTGCTCATCGCGTTGTACTTGCCGGCGAAGACGCCGTGCGGGCTCAGGTCGCCGTTGTTGCCGACGTCCGAGATCACCACGGCGTAACCCTTGCCGAACATCTGGGCCAGCGGGCCCAGCGCCGACCACGACGCGCCGTCCATCGGATCGGCGCCGGTCCACATGGCGGACGGGTGGCAGTTGCCGCCGACACTGTCGTTGGCCATCTGGTAGCCGATGATCTTGCGCTCGGAGTTCTTCTTGCCGTCGCGCGGAATCATGATGATGCCGGTGCTGATGTCGCGCTTGCCCTCGAGGTCGGAGGTGACGAACATCGTCTTCCACGCGTCGACGTGGCCGGGCCGGACGCCGAGGAACTGCACGTCGACCTTCTTGGCCTTCAGCAGCGTGCCCGGGGTGTCCGAGTCCTTCAGCGCCGGCTCGTTGTAGAACGGATCGCCCGGGAGCATCGGCTCCATGATCTCGTCGGGGCTCGCCATCCGGCTGTCGCGCAGGGTGCCGATGACGAAGCCGTTGAAGACCTCGTTCAGGCCGGGAGTGCGGTTGGGCGGGGCCGCCTGGGCGACGGGCGCGACGGCGCTCAGGCTCACGGCGGCGGCGCACAACGCGGTGAGGCCGGTGGTCAGCAGGCGTTTCACTGGACTTCCACCTTCATCGTGTCGAGCGCGGACTGCAGGGTCGGCGCGATGTTCCAGATCGGGCGGTGCGACTCGAACTGGGTCTCGTAGGGGACCGACAGCTGCGCGCGCAGGCTGGCCCAGTGGTTGTCGACCAGGTTCTTGTACTTCGGCAGCAGCTGCTCGGTGATGTAGTCCCAGCGCTCCGGGTACACCGACCAGTTCCAGGTGGCCAGCGGCAGCGTCAGGGTCGCGGTGCGGCCGTCGGGCAGGGTGTCGGTCACCTGCAGCGGCCGGAACGAGCGCGGCGGCACCACGCCGGCCACCGACGGCGAGCCGGCGATCGTGGTGGCGTAGGTCAGGGCCTCGCCGATGTCACCCTTGTAGTTGCGGACGGCGTCCCACTGGTCCTTGATGACCTCGCCCTGCTCGCGCTGGAGGAGACGCGCGTTGCCGGTGGCGACGGCGTCGGGGTCGCCGGAGGCGATCTGCTCCCACGCGTGCATGATCTCGTCGCTCATCAGGTCGGCGGCGTACATCTCGCGCAGCGCGGGCAGGCCGCCGTCGATGTAGGCGCGGTGCTGCGGCATGAGGTCGGTGAAGATGTTCTTCTGCATCACCAGGATGTCGCCCTGGACCTTGCGCAGGTCCTGCGCGGAGATGACGGCGCCGACGCGGGCCAGCGCGCGCAGGCCGGTGGGCAGCTTGTCGACGAAGACCGGGCCGAGGGTGCGGTTGGTCTCGGCGACGATCGCGTTGGCGATCGGCTGCAGGTTGGCGAACTGGTAGACGTCGGTGGCCATCTCGAAGTCGGCCAGACCGCCGCCGAAGTCGGCGCCGACCATGCCGGCCATGCCGGACCACTGCAGTTCGCGGTGCGCCAGCTGCAGGTCTTCGTAGTAGCGGTACGACTTGATCAGGTTGCTGCGGTTGGCGGTGACGCCGGCGCGCGGGTTCCACGACTTCAGGTCGATGCCGGCTTTGTGCGTGGACGAGGCCAGCCAGTACTGCAGCAGCAGCGCCCGGTACGAGGTCGGGGCGACGCCGCTCGCGCGGGCCTCGTCGACCAGCTTGCGCAGGGTCGGGACGTCGGTCGGCAGCTGCGGGTGGATACCGCCGGGGCCGTGGGCGGCGTCGCGGTTCACCGTCGGCAGGTCGAGGTACTGCGCCAGCGGCGCGGCGTGGGCGGGTGCCGCGGTCAGAGTGGTGCCGGCGATGCCGAGCGTGAGGGTCGCGGTGAGCGCGACGGCGGCGGTCCGGAGCATTCCGGTCCGCCGGAGGGCGGTGCGTGACATGGGCTGTCCTTCGTCAGGTCTCCGGCGGCGGATCGGGTCCGCCGGTTGCGACAATCCGGAGCTTGAGACAGATTGTAGGATCCGTCCAATGTCGCGACGGGCTTAAGTGGACCACAGTTCGTCGGCCGTCGTCACCTCCCCGTTATCGGACCTTGGCCGTCTGGAGACCCGTGCTGACCGGCATCCGCCCAGCGTGACCGCGCTGATCGGGGGAATCGGCGCCGGTCGGAGCCCAGTCGGCCGGTGCCCGGATTCTCAGGGGGGGCGATGATGTGAGGTCGGCCACTTGGGGTGGTGCCCGGGATTCGTGGGGCAGACTGGACGGTGTGAATCACGACGGTGCCGATGACGCTCTGACGGTCGAGACCACAGCCGGTCCGGTGCGCGGAACGCCGGGCGATCGCGTCGACGTCTGGCGCGGCATCCCGTACGCCGCGCCGCCGGTCGGCCCGCTGCGCTGGCGCCGCGCGCAGCCGCCGTCGCCGTGGACTCAGGTGCGCGAGACGACCAGCTTCGGCCACGTCTGCCCGCAGCCGGAGATGCCCGTCATCGATCTCGGCGAGGGTGCGACCCAGGACGAGGACTGCCTGTACCTCAACATCTGGTCGCCGGCCGGCGCCGCGCGCCGCGGCGAGCGTCGCCCGGTCCTGGTCTGGCTGCACGGCGGCGCCTACATCTGCGGCTCGGGCAGTCAACCGCTGTACGACGGCGCGTCTCTGGTGCGCACCTCTATCGACGACGACCTGCCCGCACTCGTGGTGACCGTCAACTACCGGATGGGTGCCTTCGGCTTCGCCGAGTTGACCGGACTGCCGGGTGCGGGCGCCGCCTTCGACACCAACTGCGGGCTCAGCGACACCGTGCAGGCCCTGCGCTGGGTGCGCGAGAACATCGAGCGTTTCGGCGGCGACCCGGAGCAGGTGACGGTATTCGGCGAGTCGGCCGGCGGCGGCCTGGTGACCTCGCTGCTGGCGGTGCCGTCCGCGCGCGGCCTGTTCGCCCGGGCCATCGCCCAGAGCTCCCCGGCCACCAGCGTCTACAGTGCCGAACGCGCCGAGCGCTACGGCGCGTTGATGCTGGAGCAGATCGACGTGGCGCCCACGACCGGCGCCGAGGCCCTGCGCCGGCTGCCGCCGCAGGCGCTCATCTCGGCGGGTACCCGGCTGTTCAACGACGTCCCGGTCCGGCATCCGGGCACCATCGCGTTTGCGCCGGTGATCGACGGCGATCTGCTGCCCGTCGATCCGCTGCAGGCGATCGGCGACGGCGATGCGCACCCGGTGCCGCTGCTCATCGGCACCAACCGCGACGAGACCTCGCTGTTCAAATGGATGAAGACCCCGTTGATGCCGGTCACCCAGGAACAGGTCGACGCGATGTTCGCGCAGATCGCCCAGGAGCAGCCGGAGCTGGCTATCCCGGCCGACGACGACGTGGCCTTCGCCTACCCGGGGCGTTCGATCACCATCGGCAAGGGCACGCCCAAGTCGATGGGCATCTCCCGCGACCTGGCTTTCCGGATGCCGGCGGTGTGGATCGCCGAGAAGCACAGCCGCCGGGCGCCGGTGCACCTGTACCGCTACGACTGGGCCACCCCGCTGTTCCGGGTGCTCGGCATCGGGGCCACCCACGCCACCGAACTGCCTTACGTCTGGGGCAATCCGGCATCGTCCAAGATGGACATCAGCTACCGGCTCGGCGGCCGCAAGGCGGGTGAGCGGGTGCGCCGCCGGATGCAGCAGCGCTGGCTCGGCTTCGCCGCGAACGGAGATCCGGCGTCGTCGTTCTCGGCGGCGCAGTGGCAGCCGTACACCACCGACGGCCAGCACTCGCTGCTGATCAACGCGGACGACACCGCGGTCACCGAGCTGGACCGGAACCTGTTGCGCGCTTGGGGATCCGACGTGCTGAGTTTCCGATGAACCCGGCGCGGCCGCGACGGCTCACCGCTCCCGGACTGCACGACGGCGGCTTTGTGCACGGGGCGGTGGCTCCGGCCGGGGCCACGCTGTTCACCGCGGGGATCTCGCCGCTCGACGGCTCCGGCGTCATCGAGGTTCCCGGAGATCCGGAGGCGCAGACCCGTCGCTGCCTGGCGAATCTGGAGCAGGTGCTGGCCGAGGCGGGGACCTCGCCGGCCGGTCTGCTGAAACTGACGGTGTACGTCGCCGCCGACGAGAGCGCGCTGCTGGCGCGGGTGTGGCGGATCGTCGACGACTGGTTCGCCGACACCCCGCCGGCGATCGTCCTGGGCGTGGCGGCGCTGCCGTATCCGGGGCAGCTGGTGGAGGTGGAGGCCGTCGCCCACGTCGACTCGTGACCGGCTCACAGCGGGCTCCCAGGAAGCGTCCAGGCTGATCCCAGTCCGCCGGTAGATTCTTGATGACTATGACTGCCGCCCATGTCCGCCCCGCCAAGGTGCTCGTTGTCGACGACGAGGAGAACATCCGCGAGCTGCTCTCGGTCTCGCTCAAGTTCCAGGGCTACGAGGTCACCACCGCCAAGGACGGGCCCAACGCGATCGATCTGGCGCGCGCCGTGCGGCCGGACGTGGTGGTGCTCGACGTGATGATGCCGGGGATGGACGGCTTCGGAGTGCTCCGCCGGCTCCGCGCCGACGGCATCGACGCGCCGGCGCTGTTCCTGTCCGCGCGGGATTCGGTGGCCGACAAGGTGAACGGTCTGACCATCGGCGGCGACGACTATGTGACCAAGCCGTTCAGCCTGGAAGAGGTGGTCGCGCGGCTGGAAGTGCTGTTGCGCCGCAACGGCTTCGGCGTCGAGAGCGCCGAACCGACCCGGATCCGGTTCGCCGATCTGGAGCTCGACGACGAGACGCACGAGGTCTTCAAGAACGGTGAACTGGTGGCGCTCTCGCCGACCGAGTTCACCCTGCTGCGTTACTTCATGGTCAACGCGGGCACCGTGCTGTCCAAGCCGCGGATCCTCGATCACGTCTGGAACTACGACTTCGGCGGCGAAGTGAACGTGGTGGAGTCGTACGTCTCGTACCTGCGCCGCAAGATCGACACCGGCCCCACTCGGCTCATCCACACGCTGCGCGGGGTCGGCTATGTGATGCGCGAGCCGCGGGACTGACCGTGACCGTTCCCGCTCCGTCCGCACCCGCTCCGCCCGCACCCGCTCGGTCCGCACCCGCTCGGTCCGCACCCGGCCCGGGCGCTGCCGCGCGCCGCGGGGTGCCGCTGCGCATCTCGCTGGTCGCGCTGACGCTGGCGCTGGTCGTCGCCGGGCTGGTGGCCTCCGGGGTCGCGGTCACCTCGGCGCTGCGCAGCGACCTGATCAACCGGGTTGATGCGAGCCTGGTGGAGGCCACCGGCACCTGGGCGCGGCCGATCCAGCCGGGCCCGATGGACCGGGTGCCCGGCCGCGCGCCGGGGCCGCGCCGCCCGCCGTCGAACTTCTTCGTCGAGGTCACCTCCGATTCGATCGGCACGTTCGTCACCAGCGACTACGACTGGTTGCCGGATCTGACGGGTCTGCCGGAGCAGAGCGTCGGACCGCTGACGGTGCCGTCGGCCGGCGACGGCCCGGACTGGCGGGTCATCAAGCGCACCGAGGGCACGTCGAGCGTGGTGGTCGCGACGCCGCTGAGGGAGGTCGACGACACCCTCAGCCGGCTGATCTGGCTGCAGGCCGGGATCGGCTTCCTGGTGGTGGCGGTACTCGGTGTGCTCGGTTATCTGCTGGTCAACTCGTCGCTGCGGCCCCTGCGCCGGGTGGAGGAGACCGCGCACGCCATCGCCGGCGGCGACCTGCACCAGCGGGTGCCGGAACTGCGGCAGGGCACCGAGGTGGCCAGCCTCGGGCAGTCGATCAACGCCATGCTCGGCCAGATCCAGCACGCCTTCGCCACGACGGAGGCGTCCGAGCAGCAGGCCCGGGCGTCCGAGGAGCGGATGCGGCGCTTCGTCGCCGATGCCTCGCACGAGCTGCGCACGCCGCTCACGTCGATCAAGGGTTTCGCCGAACTGATTCGCGGCGGCATGACACCGGATCCGGCCGACGGGGTGGCCCGCATCGAGGCGGAGGCGGACCGGATGAGTCTGCTGGTGGAGGATCTGCTGATGCTGGCCCGGCTCGACGCGGCCCGGCCCCTGGCGTCGGTGCCGGTGGAGGTGCGCCTGCTGGTCGACGACGCGGTGGCCGCGGCTCGGGCCGCCGCGCCCGACAGGGAGATCGTCGTCGTCGATCGCACCGGGGAGGACGATCCCGTCGTGGCCGGTGATGCCCCGCGCCTGACCCAGGTGCTGCGCAATCTCATCGGCAACGCGATCATGCACACGCCGGCGGGCACCGAGGTGACGGTGGGGCTCGGCTACGACGCCGATCGGGTGCACGTCGAGGTGGTCGACACCGGGCCCGGACTGTCCGACGACGACGCCGAGCGGGTCTTCGAGCGCTTCTACCGTGGGGACTCGTCGCGGCACCGCGAGGGCGCGTCGGGCGGCAGCGGGCTGGGACTGTCGATCGTCGCCGCGCTGATCGCCGCGCACGGCGGTACCGTCGGCGTGGCCTCGCACCCGGGCGAGGGTGCTCGCTTCTGGTTCACTCTCCCGCGGTACCCGCGGGCGGGATAGTCTCGGGGTATGGCTTCGATCTTCACGCGCATCATCGACGGCGAGCTTCCCGGCCGCTTCATCTGGAAGGACGGCCAGGCGGTCGCTTTCCTGACCATCAACCCGGTGACGCCCGGGCACGTTCTGGTGGTGCCGCGCAAGGAGATCGATCACTGGGAGCAGATCGACACCCCCACCTTCACGCACCTGAGCGATGTCTCGCAGAAGATCGGCCGGGCGGTGAAGAAGGCCTACGACGCCCCGCGCATGGGCCTGCTGATCGCCGGCCTGGAGGTGCCGCATCTGCACATCCACGTCTTCCCGGCGTGGAACGAGGAACTCTTCGACCTGCGTGCGGCCGAACAGAATCCGGACCCGGACGTGCTCGACGAGTCCGCTCGCCGCATCCGCGCCTCCCTGCGCGCGATGGGCTACCAGGAGAACGTCCCGGACGAGCCCGCCTAAGCGGTTCGACGACAGGCTCGGTGCCCCCGCCGGGGCATCGAGTTCAAGACGCCGAGTTCAGGGCCCGCCGGCTGAGCAGGCCGATGAACATTTCGACGGAGCTCAATGTGAACTTCGTGAAGAGGCCTTGTCGAAGCCGTCATCTCGAGTCCGCTGACCCGAGGTGACGGCCCCGACCGCGCGAACCCTAGGCGGGCGCGCTCACCACTGTTCGCGCAGGTCGCGGCTGCGGCCGAGGAGGCGGGCCTGGGCGACGATGCCCACGACGGCGATCACGACGTAGAGCACCCACCACCACCAGTGGTCCTGGATGCGCGCGGTGATGTCGCCGCGCTGGAACTCGGTGGTGTGGATCTGGCCGAACAGGAACATGAGGCCGCCGACGATCGCGGTGGAGCCGCCGAAGGCGCTGAGCACCACCAGCAGGATCGCCGGCAGGTTCATGGCCAGGCAGGCCCAGGCGAGCAGGACGCCGGCGATCACGCCGACCAGGATGATCACCCAGTTCCACGAGACGCCGAGCGCCACCATCAGCGCGGTGCCGAGCGCGAAGCCGATCGACGCCATCGCCAGCGTCACGGCCACCGCGTAGTACAGGTACGAGATCAGCGCGAACAGCAGGGCCAGCGCGATGCCGACGATCCAGCCGAGCGCATTTCCCAGGAAGTTCGCGTCGGTCCAGGCGGAGATCAGGCCGGCACCGAGGGTGAAGCCGACGAAGGCGCCCCACACGGCGATGACGCCGCGCATGGCGGCCACACCCCAGAAACAGAAGAGGGCGCCGACGAGTACGGCCAGGATTCCGATCACGATGTTGGGCATGGGCTGATCGTACGCAGTCGCATGTGCCCGGATGTGCGGTTGCGCGGTGGCCGAGCGCATTCCGGCCAGGTCGTGCGATCACGGGTCAGACTTTCGCCGCCGATCGCTCGATCGTTGGGCACAATCGCGGGGCCGCCGCCGGCCGGATGAATGTCGACGGCGTGCGTATAGTTCCAACGGTGCTTTCGGTGGTCGCTTTCGCTGCGGTCGACTCCATCAATGTGCTACTCATCGCGGTACTGGTGACTTTGCGGCTGCTGTCTGGTCGGGCCGCATATCGGCGTTCGGCGCTGTCTCTTTTCGCGGGGCACTGGATAGCTATTCTGCTGCTTGCGAGTGTGATAATCGCCTTCTTCGGGCGCGCGGCCGGCCTGGTTGCCGGCATCCTGGAGTCGCCGCTTTTCGGTTGGTTCTTCGTCGTGTTGGGGGTCGTGGGCCTTGCCCTGATATTCCGGGGATCCGACATGTACGGCGCGGCGCGGCGCGTTGTGGCGTTCACGGTGGGGTCGAGGTGGAATGCATTTCGCGCGGGATTTGTCCTGGGACTCGGGCAATCAGTCACGTCGGCGCCGTTCTTCGGCGGTCTCATGGTTCTGAATGGGATTCACCTGGATCTGGTGACTCTGGCTGCAGCGCTCGGCATGTACGCCACGGTCGCCCTGTCTGTTCCGGCGCTGTTCGGGGGATTACTGGCATTCGGGCGTCACGGAGGCGCCGCAGAAGCCGACGGTGCACCCGGCACCCGGGTCTCGATCGACGGGGCCGCGGCGGTGGGTGGGACGGCGCGCGCGATCGTCAATGCATGTACCTGGGGCGCCCCGATCATGCTGATCGTCCTCGGCGTGGCGCACCTTCTCCGGTGACGAACGCCTGATCACGGTCTGCCGGCTCTGGTGCCTCGGGGGCTCGCGTCTAGTGTCACGCGGACACTAGACGCTCTGGTGGATCACCAGCGGCAGCACCGGACCTGAGCCGGCCTCGCGCAGCGCCGCCGCGGCCAGGGCGATGGGCCAGGTCGACGAGGTCTCGTCGACCACCAGCAGCACGCTGGCTCCGCCGGTCGCCGGTGGGGGACCGAGCCGGTCGCGCCAGTGCACGGCCTCGGCCGCGCCGTTCGCCTCGCGGCCCGGTCCGGGACCGGGCCGGACGGGGAAGTCGTCGCCGGTGCGCCGACCCACTGCGCGCAGCCGGCGGGCGAGCTCGGTGCCTAATCCGGTGCCGAGGTCGAGTGCGCAGATCTGCTCGGGCCGGATCCCGGCGCGGCCCCACTCGGCGAGCACCGCGACCGCCGCCCGGGTCAGCTCGTCCCACGCCGCCTCGGTGGCGGAACTCCCGGCGGCCTCCCCGTCGGGCGCCCCGCCGCCGCGCACCGCGCGCAGGGTGTCCTCCCACTGCGGGGCCTCGGCGAAGGCCAGCACCCGCCCCGGCTCGGCCAACAGCCCCGGTGGGATCCGGCCGCGTGAGCCGAACTCGCCGCCCGGCCACATCTTCCGCGGCTCCAGCAGTTGTGGCTGCCGGCGCAGTGCGGACGACACCGTGCCCAGCACCTCCCGCGGCACCCGGCCGGAGATCCCGGGTGTCAGCGCGGCGAGACAGACGCTGCAGCGGCCGCAGTCCTCGGCCCGCGGATCGTCGAGCGCCTCGGTCAGCAGCCGCATCAGGCACGCACGACCCCCGATGTAGGCGCGCATGATGTCGGCCTCGCGACGGCGGACGGCCAACACGCCGTCGTAGTGCTCGGCGTCGAACCGCCACGGCGTACCGGTGGCCACCCAGCCGTCCGGGGTGCGGTCGACCGCGCCGTCCACCGCGAGTTGCTTGCACATCAACTCCACGCGGGTGCGCCGCATCCCCGTCATCGATTCCAGTTGCGGCACGGTGGCCGGTCCGCCCGCCTCGGCCAGCGCGGCGAGCAGCCGTTCCATCCGTTTCGGTTCGGGAATGGTGGCGGTGGCGAAGTAGTCCCACACCGACTCGTCCATCCGCGAGGCCAGCAGCACCACCACGGCCTCGTCCAGCGCGCGACCGGCACGACCCACCTGCTGGTAGTACGACACCGGCGACGGTGGCGCGCCGACGTGCACCACGAAGCCGAGATCCGGCTTGTCGAAACCCATGCCGAGCGCGGAGGTGGCCACCAACGCCTTGACCCGGTTGGCCAGCAGGTCGTCCTCCAGCCGGTGCCGATCATCGGCCGGCAGCTGACCGGTGTAGGCGGCCACCGGATAGTCGTCGCCGTGCACGGCCCTGATGGCGGCCACCAACCGGTCCGCGTCGGCGACGGTGAGGACGTAGACGATCCCCGACCCGGGCAGGGCGGGCAGCTGATCGGCCACCCAGCCGTAGCGCTCGATCGGCGAGAGACCATCGATCACGTTGAGGTGCAACGATTTCCGCGCCAGCGGTCCGCGCAGCACCAGGGTCGCCGAGCCGAGCTGCTGTGCGATGTCCTCGGTGACGCGCTCATTGGCCGTCGCCGTCGTCGCCAGCACCGAAGTCTGCGGATTGAGCCGGGCCAGCACATCGGCCACCCGCCGGTAGTCGGGCCGGAAATCGTGCCCCCAGTCGGAGATGGCGTGCGCCTCGTCGATCACTACCAGCCCGAGCCGGCCGGCCAGCGCGTCGAGCACGCGGCGGCCGAAGCCCGGATTAGCGAGCCGTTCGGGGGACACCAGCAGCACGTCGAGTTCGCCCGTGGCCAGGGCGGCCTCCACCGCCGACCACTCGTCGATGTTCGACGAGTTCAGCGTCGCCGCCCGCAGCCCGGCGCGGGTGGCGGCCGCCACCTGGTCGCGCATCAGCGACAGCAGCGGAGACACGATCAGGGTCGGCCCGCGGGATGAATTCGGCCCGCTCGCTTCGCTCCCGGCGCCGGCTCGGATCACGGCCGTGGCCGCCCAGTAGACCGCCGACTTGCCCCAGCCGGTGGCCTGGACCACCAGGGCGCGTGAACCCGGGGTCGCGAGCGTCGCGACCGCCGTCTCCTGGTCTGGGCGCAGCCGCGCCTCCGGTCCGGCCAGCGCGGTGATCACCCGATCGGCGACCATGCGCTGCTGCGGATTCAGGGTGATCGGCTCGGCCATGGCCAGACCGTACCGCGCGCCTACGACAACCGGCACGCCGGTCGTTCACAGGTTCTTGTCAGGAAGGTTCCAGCGTCACCGGAGGGAGCGCGCAGAGGATTCCAGGCATGACCACCACCATCGAGTCCGACCCGGCGGGCGACGAGAGCGCGGCCTCCCCGCCGGAGGCGACGCCCGTCGCGCCGCTGCTCGACGTCGTCGTGCCCGTCTACAACGAGCAAGACGACCTCGAGCGCGCGGTGCGCCGGCTGCATCAACACCTGGCCACGCAGGTCCCGTACACCTCGCGCATCACCATCGCCGACAACGCCAGCACCGACGCGACCCTGGCGATCGCGCAGGCGCTGACCGTCGAGTACGACGACGTTCGCGTGGTGCACCTGGACGCCAAGGGGCGCGGCCGTGCGCTGAATCAGGTGTGGCAGGACAGTGATGCGCAGATCGTCGCGTACTGCGACGTGGACCTCTCGACCGACCTCAATGCGCTGATGCCGTTGATCGCACCGCTGGTCTCCGGGCATTCGGACGTGGCCATTGGGACCCGCCTCAGCCGCTCGGCGAAGGTGGTGCGCGGGGCCAAACGCGAATTCATCTCGCGCAGCTACAACCTGATCCTGCGCCTCGGTATGCGGACGCACTTCACCGATGCGCAGTGCGGTTTCAAGGCGATGCGCACCGAGGTCGCCCGCCAACTGCTGCCGCATGTGGAGGACACCGGTTGGTTCTGGGACACCGAAATGCTGGTGCTGGCCGAGCGGATCGGGCTGCGCATCGCCGAGGTCCCCGTCGACTGGGTGGACGACCCGGACAGCTCCGTCGACATCCTCGCCACCGCGGTCGCGGACCTGAAGGGTTGCGCGCGGGTCGGCTGGGCGCTGGCCAGCGGCAGACTGCCGATCGAGCAACTGCGCCGCAACCTCGGCCGCGAGCGGGACGACGGCCCCGAACTGACCGGCGTCCCGGCGGGCATGGCCGGCCAGGTGATCCGTTTCGTGAGCGTCGGTGTGGCCTCGACGATCGCCTTCGCGCTGCTGTATCTGCTGCTGCACACCCACGTCGGGGCGCAGACGGCCAACTTCCTCGCGCTGGCGATCACCGCCGTGCTCAACACCGCGGCCAACCGCCGCTTCACCTTCGGCGTCCGAGGGCGCACCGGACTGGTGCGCCACCACCTGTTCGGCTGGGCGGTATTCCTGTTCGGCTGGGCCGTGACCGCGGGCTCGCTCGCGGCGCTGCACTTGGCCGTCCCCGACTCGAGCCGCGGCGTGGAACTGGCCGTGCTGATCATCGCGAACCTGGTCGCCACCGCGACCCGATTCGCCGGCCTGCGATGGATCTTCGTGCGCCGCAACCAGATTCAGGAGAACAACGCATGACCCCGACCGCACTCGCCATGCCGGCCGCCAGCGCCGACCCGCACTACGCGGGCGGCCCGACCGTCGCCGAGACGCCCGACCGGCGTACGACGCTCCTCCAGCGCGGGAGCCTCGCGGTGCTGCTGCTCGGCACCCTGGCGGCCTACCTGTGGAACCTGTCGGCCAACGGCTGGGCCAATTCCTTCTATACCGCGGCCATTCAGGCCGGTTCGCAGTCGTGGAAGGCGTGGTTCTTCGGATCGTCGGACATGGCGAACTCGATCACCGTCGACAAACCGCCCGCGTCCCTGTGGATCCCGGCGCTGTCGGTGCGGGTCTTCGGCCTCAATTCGTGGTCGCTGCTGGTGCCGCAGGTGCTGATGGGGGTGGCCACGGTGTGGCTGCTGTACGTCATCGTCAAGCGGTACTTCGGGCACTGGGCCGGGATCGGCGCGGGCGCCGTGCTGGCGCTGACCCCGGTGGCGGCGCTGATGTTCCGGTTCAACAACCCCGAGGCATTGCTCCTGCTGCTGATGACCGCTGCCGTGTGGACGCTGATGCGCGCCCTGGAGACCGGCCGGCTGAAGTGGATGCTGTGGTGCGGCGTGGCCGTCGGCTTCGGCTTCCTCACCAAGCAGCTGCAGGTCTTTCTGATCCTGCCGGCGCTGGTGATCGTGTACTTCACCTTCGCCGATGGCAGCTGGCGCCGCCGGGTGGGGCACCTGTTCGCGGCGCTCGGCGCGCTCATCGTGAGTGCCGGCTGGTGGCTGCTGGCCGTGGAGCTGTGGCCGGCCGACAAGCGGCCGTGGATCGGCGGCTCGCAGAACAACTCGATCCTCGAACTGACCCTGGGCTACAACGGCTTCGGACGCCTCAACGGCAACGAGCGCGGCTCGGTGGTGCCCGGCGGCGGCGATCGAGAGTTCGGTGCGGGGCAGTACTTCCCGGGGATGGGGAACGGAAACGGCATGGGCGGCAACGGATCCGCCGAAGGTTTCCCCGGCTTTCCGGGCGGTGGCGGCCGCGGCGGCATGTGGGGGCAGAGCGGTCCGTGGCGAATGTTCGACGCCGAGCAGGGCGGTCAGATCTCCTGGCTGATTCCGGCCGCGCTGATTCTGTTCGTCGCCGCACTGGTGGTCATCGGCCGGTCCGCGCGCACTGATCTGCGCCGCGGCTTCCTGGTGCTGTCCGCGCTCTGGCTGCTCACGACCATGGTCGTGTTCAGCTTCATGCAGGGCATCTTCCACAGCTACTACACCGCGGCCCTGGCGCCGGCCCTGGCCGGACTGCTCGCCGCCTCGGCGGCGGTCTGCTGGCAGGCGCGCCAGGCCACCTGGGTGCGAGCGGTGCTGGCGGCGGCGTCGACGGTGACGGCGGTCTGGGGTTTCGTGTTGCTGGGCCGGTCACCGGAGTTCGTGCCCTGGCTGCGCTGGGTGGTGCTGGTGGTCGGGGTGGTCGCGGGGCTCGCGCTGATCGCGGTGCACCGCGGACTCGCGGGCCGGGCGGTGGCGGGTGCGGCGATCGTCGCCGCGCTGGCCGGGCCGACCGCATATGTGATCGATACCCTGAACACGCCGGCGCAGGGCTCCATCATCAGCGCGGGCCCGCGCGTCGAGGGTGCATTCGGCCCGGGTGGCATGGGCGGACGGGGCGGACCTCGCGGCGGCGCGGGTATGCCCGGCGGATTCCCGGGCGGTATGCCCCCCGGCGGAACGGCGCCCGGTGGCCAGTTCCCGGGTGGTCAGGTCCCCGGCGGTCAGCTGCCCGGCGGTCAGTTCCCGGGCGGTCAGTTCCCGGGCGGACAACTCCCGGGCGGGCAGGGTTCGAGTGGCGCGGGTTCGGATGGCCAGGCTCAGTGGAACGGCGGTGACTACGCGGGACGTCGGGACGGCTTCGGCGGCGGTCCGGCCGGCGGACTGCTCAACGGGTCCAAGCCCAGCGAGGCCGTGGTGGCCAAGCTGCGTCAGAACGCCGACGAGTTCACCTGGGTGGCCGCGGCCGTCGGCTCCAATCAGGCCTCCGGCTTCCAGATCGAGTCCGGCTACTCGGTGATGCCGATCGGCGGCTTCAACGGCACCGATCCCTCGCCGACGCTCGCGCAGTTCCAGAAGTACGTCGCCGAGGGGAAGATCCACTACTTCATCGGCGGTGGGATGGGCGGCGGCATGGGCCGGGGTGGCGAGGGTACCTCCGCGTCGATCCGCGAATGGGTGGAGGCGAACTTCGACTCGACCGAGGTGGACGGCGTGACCCTCTACGACCTGACTCAGCCGAAGGCTGCGGAGGCGACGACGCAGGGCGGGTGAGCCCGTCGGCGGGCGATCTCGACTGCGCGGGTCCTGAGCCTGTCGAAGGGCGATCAGCGGAGGCGGAGCTGGGCTCGATCGCGTCGGAGAGTTGATGGCACAGGGGAGGGGTCCGTGGTCTATACGGCCACGGACCCCTCTCCTGTGCCGGTTACCGGGCGAGATGCGGCAGCGGGCCGCGGATCCGGTGGCGGCGCCGGCGGGTCACGGCGCGAATGTCCTCCAGGGTCGCCGGCCAGTCGTACAGGACGTCGTCGTAGGTCAGCCGCATGCTGATGTAGCCGCCGATCAGCGCCTTCCGGTCGCGGGTCCGGTCGTTCTGGAACTCCTCGGCGCTGGAGTGATAGAGCCGGCCGTCGCACTCGAGGATGAGCCTGCCCAGCCGCAGATCCGGGTGGCCCACCCCGGGAATCTCCGGCTGCACCACCACGTCGAAGCCGAGGGCGCGCAGCCGCACCCGCACGATCGATTCGGTACCGGATTGCGACCGCCCGTCGGTCTTGGCGAACAGTTCCAGCACCCGCTTCGGCAACCGGCTCATCAGGCCGCGCAGCGTCTCGGCGGACACCCCGTGGATGTTCTGCGCGGAGTCGCACACGGCGATCCAGTCCTCGTCGCTCATGCACCGCGCCGCGCACTCCAGGGCGATGACCAGTGAATCGACGGCCGTCTCGCCCGCCCGCATCCGGGTGTAGCCGCGGCACGAGTGCCCGCCGGGCTCCGGGCGCGGACGCCGGACGTGCAATTCCGGATAGCCGGGCGGCACCCACAATCCGTGCTTGCTCAGCGCCGACACGCAGCCGAGCGTGCCGCCGGCCAGCACCGCCCGCGCCACCTCCGGGTCGTGCCCGGGTGCCGCGTACCAGCGGCGGCGCAGCCGGATCAGCGTGCCGTCGCGCACCGCGGCCTCTCGGGCGGCGAGGCCCATCCCGAGCGCCTCGAGCTCCTCGTACGAGTACACGCCGCACTCGGCGCCCGGCAGTCCCGCGGTCAGCTCCACGGAGAGTTGGACGCGCGGTGGTGCGATCCGGTTCCCCGACACGCCGGGTCGCCGCATGACCGGCGTGCATATCGTGGGCGGGTGCCATTGCGTTCACAGCTGAAGAAGATGACCGGGCGCGACCCCGACGAGTCCGGACGCGCGGGCAGCAGCCTGGAGATTCTGTACGACCTCGTCTTCGTGGTCGCCTTCGCCGTCGCGGGGGTGGAGCTGGCCCGCCATCTGGTCGACGGCCACTACTCCACCGCGATCATCGGCTATCTGCTGGTGACCTTCGCGACCATCTGGGCGTGGATCAACTTCGCCTGGTTCTCCTCGGCCTTCGACACCGACGACTGGCTCTATCGCCTGCTCACCCTGGTGCAGATGGTCGGCGTCAGCATCATCGCGATCAGCATCCCGGACGTCTTCGCGTCGATCGACGCGCACGAGCACGTCAACCTGACCGGCGTGGTGATCGGCTACATCGTGATGCGCGTCGGGATGGTCTCGCAGTGGCTGCGGGTGGCCGCGTCGTCGCCCACCTACCGGCGCACGGCCCTCTGGTACGCGGCGTTCACGCTGCTCGCGCAGGTCGGCTGGGTGATCCTGATCTTCGTACCGACCGGACTGTGGGCGACGATCGCGTGGTGTGCGGTGCTGGTCGCGGTGGAGGTGACGGGGCCGTTCGTTGCCGAGACGCGCGTGCTGGCCACCCCGTGGAACGCCGACCACATCGCCGAGCGGTACGCGACGCTGATGGTCATCACGCTCGGTGAGGGGGTGGTCGGGACGGTGGCCGTGCTGCAGGCCGAGATCGGCCGGGAGGGCTGGACCGGGGAGACGGCGGTGCTGGGGCTGGCGGCGATGGGTGTCACCTTCCTGATGTGGTGGCTGTACTTCCTGCTGCCGAACGGCGAGGTGCTCGGTGAGCAGCGCGCCAAGGCCTTCGGCTTCGGCTACGGCAGCATGCCGCTGTACATGGCGTGCGCGGCGGTCGGCGCGGGGCTGCATGTGGTGGCGCTGTGGATTGAGCGCGAGGCGCACATCGGCCCGGTGGCGGTGCTGGCGACCCTGGCAGTTCCGCTGGGTATCTTCTGCGTCGGCCTGATCGGCATGCACGCCTACCTGGCCGGCTACCTCCCGGTGGTGTGGGTGATGGCAGTCGGCGCGACCGTGCCGCTGATCGCGGGACTCGCGATGGCCGCGGCCGGCCTGCCGCTGCTGCTGTGCGTGGTGGTGGTCTGCCTGGCGCCGCTGGTGCCGGTGGTTGTCGCCGAGGTGGCCACCGACCGGCCCGGTTCCGCCTGACACCGCGCATCGGTCCGGGTGGTCACCGATTAGGCTGATCGGCGTGCGAGTACTCGTGATCGGTTCGGGCGGCCGCGAACACGCCCTGCTTCTGGGACTTAACCGCGACCCGTCGGTCACGCAGCTGCATGCCGCGCCCGGCAATGCCGGCACCGCGGCCGTCGCGACCAACCATCCGGTGGACGTGGCCTCCCGCGACGCGGTGGTGGCGCTGGCCCGCGAGATCGCCGCCGACCTGGTGGTGATCGGCCCCGAGGTGCCGCTGGTCCTCGGGGTGGCCGATGCGCTGCGCGAGGCCGGCTTCGCGACCTTCGGCCCCAGTGCCGCCGCCGCGCAGATCGAGGGCTCCAAGGCCTTCGCCAAGGACGTCATGGCCG
>CAZEOP010000027.1:5981-25288 GCA_964513715.1 uncultured Gordonia sp. | reverse complement strand
GTCGAAGAAGTCCTTCCACAGCTGTTCCAGGCCGGCGTGTGCTGCTGGAATCTGCTGGTAGTCCCGGATCTTCTCCCAGGGCAGTGCCGCTGGCGACTTGGTGAGCTTCTTCAGCAAAGCTCGGCCCGCGGGCGTGGTACCTGAGGTGACATCGGCGAGGTTGGCGAGCGCCTTGTAGGAATCGAGGTACGAGAGGGTGTAGGGCGCAGCCTTCCAATAGTTCACGATGTCACCCGGGCGCGACTTGCCGTGGCGAAGCGCAAGCTTCGCGTACTCGGCGGCGATCTCGGCGGCCGACACATACTGCTTGAGCGCGACGGCACTCGGAACGTCCACGGTGCGCTGGTCTTCCTTCAGCATGCCGTCGCGATCGTCTGTCACAGATAGTCGCTCGGTCCGCGCCATCACTCGCCGAAGTCGAGCGCCCACTTGTTCGGCTGCGCGCCGGGCGGGCTCGGCGCCGTTGTCGGGTGCGTCGACGATCCCTCGGCGCAGCGCGTACAACTCTCTGGACAGTGCGGCGATCTTGGCCTCTACGTCCGGCTCACCTGGAAGACCTTTAGCGAGAAATGCGTAGGTGGCGAGGAAATCGTCGTAGTGCTCGTTCGATTCGGCGGCGTGATGGTCGACTGTGGGGTCGCCTGCGGCATGAACTGCGGCGGTGTGCATGGCGTAGGGAGTCGCCGACAGGAGCAGGACGCGCGCGGTGCGATCGTGGTCGGCATGGTGAAAGTCCAGAAGGTGCTTTGCGATGCTTGCCGCATACCGGTCTTCGGCACTGGCCTTGGACTTCTCATCGTCTTCGTCGGAGTGCAGTACGTCGCGGAAGCGCTGGAACTCGTCGAGGACGACGATGTCCGGCTGGAGCAGGTGAGCGCCGGTGGTGGCCATCGCCTCGCGTAGTCGTTTGATGATGCATCGCCGTTCTTCTCCGGCGAGCCGGAGTCGGCTGTCGTTGCGAGACGCTGCGCCGGCCCGAAACTCGCCAGCGACATAGTGGATGCGGTCGTCAAGGTTCTGATCGAATCGGGCCAGGTACTCAGCATCGATCTTCTTGAGCTCCTCGGCGAAGTACTCGACCGCCCGATCTGAGAGCCTGCCGTGGTACCAGCGGGACACCGCCCGGATGCGTTCCTCCTTGCTCTCGTAGCCGCCGGTGCCGACTCGTCCGTCGCCGGCGAACAGCGTCAAGATGCCTTTGCCTCGCAGTCGATGGCCACTCCACACTTCGCGGAGCGCGGCGAGCAGCGAAGCCCGCTCCGCGAGAGTCCCGCCGCTGTTTCCCAGCTTCAGGGATGTGCCGGGGGTGAGGGCCACCAGGTTGACTGACTGGCCCTGGATGCCGTCGAGGTGAAAGGGGAGCAAGGACAGCCGGAACTGTTTATCGACCGGGCTGGTTCCGTCCGGTGCGAGTTTGCGCAAATTCTGTTGAGCGATCGCCTGGTTGGAGCATATATAGACCACGTCGACGCGGTCGTCGCCCTGCTCCTGGAGGTGGGCAATGGTCTGCGCGATGACTCCTCGGGCCACCATGGTCTTGCCGAGCCCGACTTCGTCGGCGACCAGGAAACGGGACGTCGAATCGGCGCCGTCGCCGAAGAGTCTGGCGAACGCGTAATGGGCGGTGTCACGCTGAAAGTCCCGCAGTCGATCCATCTCCTTCGCGACGTCGACTGAGACCGGAACAGGTGATCGCTGAGCACTCATCACTTCTCCTCGACCAAGTCGGCGACGGCGTCCCAGAGCTCTAGGAGTGACGAGTCGGCCAGGGAAGAGTGCTCCCGGACGACCTCCATCAGGCGACCGACGGAACGCAGTCGATCGGGTGAGCCGATGAGCGCACGCAGCATCATCTCGAGTAGCGGGAATGTGGTCAGATCGTTCCCGGTGCGGTGGAGCCCGTCGAACAGTTGCTGGGTGTCACTGCTGAAGCGGTCCTCGGGGGTGTCGGTGAGCAACATCAGCAGATACCGAACCAGTCGCTCGGTATCCGCGATCAGATGAGCGAGCAGACGGTCGGATCTGTCGACCGGTGCACCGCGCAGATCACAGGCGATCACGAACCCCACCGGTGCCGTGTCCGGCAGCGACAGCCTCACGCCAAGGAATCTCGTCAGCTGAGCAAGACTGACGGAGAAGCGCTCCTGCAAGTTCGCTCCGACCGTCCGCCATTGCTTCAGTGTGATCGGGCGGACCTCCAACACCGCGCCGCCGAGATCGGGGATCGGTTCTGCAGCAACGAATTCGATGCCGAACAGATCATCGTCGGTGATGGTCACGTTCGCCGTGACGCGTAGCCGCCCGAGCGCCTGCTGCGCTCGGCGGAGCAGATCTTCCTTCTCGTCGTCGACGTCTTCCGGGGCCGACCAAGTGTGTGCACAAAGCAGCGAACGGAAGTACTCGGTCGGATCGGCCTTCTGCGGCGGTTCGCGAAGGAATTCGAGTACGCCGACCTTGCGGGTGGGCCCGCGCAGCTCGAGTAGTACCTCGGTGTTCCGGTGGAACGCGGCCTCGGTCGCATTGGCGCTACCGGTGAACAGGGCCGTGCGCTCGTCGGGAAGATCGTGAACGAAGAGCTTGGCGTGGAGGGTGGTGCCGGTGTCGTCCGGCGAATCGCTACCGGATTCCTGCTCGCCCTCGTCGGCCTCATACTCCGAATCGACGAGGCTCGGATTGAGGATGTACGCGCGGGGCCGGAGCGTTGTCTCGACAGACTGAAAGGCCAGGTCCAGGGCATTGGCGCGGGAGACGAGAGTCAAGTCCGGCACGTCGCCCAGGGGTGCGGGGAGCGCCGCACCGAGGAACGGGGAGACGACGAGGCAACGCTTAGCGGTCGCGGGCAGGGGAGAGCCCGAGGGTTGAGCATTGAACCCGATCGGATGCAACACCATCTGATCAAAGCCCTCGGGGATGGCGAACTCGGCCTCGGCTACGGTGCCGGCGACATCGAGTATCGCTCGGTGTCTGTCTGGGGTGAGCCCGCCCTGCGTGGCCAGGTTCGGGAGAGCGCGCAGGGTGTCGCCTAGTTCGGGGAGGTGAGCCGCGGTGCTCATTGTGCCGGGCGGCACCTGCTCGAGACGCACAAGGGTGTCCCACGAGCGGTCGAACGTCAGGTTTCGGGTGGCGATGAGCACGCGGTGCAGGAAGGTGTCGGACGCACTGCGGTAGCGGACCACCCAGAGCTTCGGATGGAACAGTCCACCGGGGTGTGGTGCCTGAACCGGGACGACAGCCTCGTCGAGGAAACCGAGAACCGAGGCTTCGCTGGTGGACGGCAGCTTGATGTGTGCCTGATCGGAGAACACGGTCATCCTCCCGGCATGGGCCCGCAGAGCCTCGAGAAGCGCCAGGGGTGTTCGCGCGACGCCGCGGTCCTCCGTCTCGGTGACGGGACCGAGTGCGAATGCCGTCGGCACCGCGAGCAGGGCGACCAGGTCGAGCGTGAAGGACGTTCCGACGGCCGTGTCGAGGCTGTAGCCGTCCGGAGGAGTGAGCGCGTCGAGCAGCGTTACGCCGACTGCGGGGCTAAGCATCGACCGACTCCATTCCGAGCCGGCAGTCGTTGATCAAGTCGCGAGCGTGACTCCATCGGTAGTCGAGGTAGTCCGAGCCGAGGAGTTCGCCAGTCCAGTTGAGCAGCGGTGAAGTGTTGGTGAGCCGCGCGGCAGATCTCTTCAAGTCTGCTTCGCGCTGCTTGATGTAGGTGGCAAGAGACGGATCACTCATGGCGCGTCCCGGGTCTTGGACGGCATTGCGACACCACTCCGTGACGAAGACCTGCGTCGGAATGGAGACGTTGGCGCCGGCACTTCGCAAGAAACCGAACATGTCCGGGAGTTGACGGATCCACTCTCCGGTGAAGACCACTTGGTCGGCCATTCGGTCGTGCCAGGCTGCGACGACTTCGCCGAGCCGTTCCCGAGTCGAGTACGCGGTGTCGGGGTCGTGCGAAGCGCGCGCTGTGAAGAGCAGGTCGAGATAGCGAAGCCGGGCACCCTGAATTACCAAGGAGAAGCCGTGGGCAAAGAACATGGCTCTGCGCAGTTGGGCGTCATCCGCTTCGACGTCCCAGAGGTTCTCCAACTGTGCGAGTTCGGGCCGACTCGCCAGTTGCCCGAGCAGTGACCTCTTGGTGCCAGGCAGAGGCGCGGTCGTGTGAGAGAACTTGTCTAGTAGGAACTGGGACTGCTCGGCTGTAGGGAGCGCTGACAGAGGTGCCTCAGGGAAGCCTTCCGGTTTCTCTGGGACTCCATCCCAGAGCCGCGTGGAAGCGGCCTCCGGGTCGGCCAGGATCATGCTGCGGACCTCTGCTTGCGATAGGCCCCGGCCGAGCGGTGATTGTTGGCGGATACCCCAGACGCCCAGACCGTTCCAGTACAGAACTGACGGCAGACGCTTGGTCTCACGCCCAGCAGTGCTGCCGATGATTCCACGATGGTTGTGTGGATTCCCGGACTTGAGGGCCTCGATCGTCTTCGCCTCTGTCAGGCGAAGCCATCGAGTGAACTGCTCGCTGTTCTTCGGTCGGCGTCGCGCCACTTCCTGGTAGGCCCAGGGGATTGCCAGGGCGTAAATGGCCCGCGTGTGCAGGGTTGAGGTGCCGGGGAAGAAGATGTTCGCGAACCCGTCACGGACCGAACCGATTCCGAGTGAGTCGAGCGTGCCGGGCTCGCTGAGCGCTTTGACCAGTTCCTGCGCGCGTTCCGCCTGCTCGGCATCGAACTGCATCCAGGTGAAGGTCGACGTCGTCAATCCAGGGCTCCTCGGGTCCGGGGTGGATTCACTATGGCATGGACTGATGACAACCGGCTGGACCTCAGACTCCGGATCCCGTGCCACTTGAGGTCAGGAGTCCGACCTGGGTGGAGTGCGGGTCGACGGACTCAGTTGAAACCGCTGGCGCTGGCCAGTTGGATCGCAGGCTCGTCGTACTCGTCTTCGATCCGGTGGCGTTCACGGCCAGTCGACGCATGTCGGTCGATCGATCGACATGCGTTCGAAAAGCGGTAATTCGGCGATACCTGATGTCACTTGGGTGACAATCCTGCGATGAGCAGTCCAGTAGATCCAGAACTCGTCGAGGCCATCGTCGCGCTCGATCCGCAGCCCCGTGACGAGACCTGGTCGAGCTTAAGCCTCATCATCCTGGATGCGGTCTGGAGCATCGGTTCCAAGTATTACCCCGTAGTCGTGCCGAACGTCGAGGCGGTCGCGGAGCACTTCGGCGTTGCCCCGTATGTGAAGCAAGGGGAGTGGCTGGAAGCAGACCCGCTGCCACTTCACCAGCTCGAAGAGCTCGGCCCCGCTGCGCTGACCGAATTGACGAACAAGCAGAAGACGTCGACGAGGTCGGGGATTCCCAAGGCCGAAGCGGCGCTTCAGCACGTTCGGGAGTTCCGGAACGCGGGTGTCGAAGACCTATTCGATCTGCCCGCCCTCCTGAGTGACCCGGAGCGGTTCGAAGCACTGAACGACGCGCTGCGAAAGATCCCCGGCGAGGGTGGCTTCGGCGTCAGGCGTGGCTACCTGTGGATGCTGGCCGGCGACGATGACCTGATCAAGCCGGATCGGATGGTGCTGAGATGGCTGGCCAAGCACGGTGCCGACGTCGATCCGGCTGCGGCGCGTGACCTCATCGCCGCAGCTCTGCCAGCTGTCAGCGCCAAATTGGGCCACCCGGTATCGGCATGGGAGGTCGATCACGCCATCTGGTTGGCCGAGCGCGGCGAGCGGCCGGCGAAATCGTGATCGACGATCCGAACACCGGGCTCGCCGGCACTGTCGCGTAGGAGATCCGGCCGAGGCCGCTTCTACCAGCCGCATCGCGTCGACACATCTTTGTCGACGAGTCGATTAGGGTCCCGATTATGAGTGCGCTGACTGAACTCCTGGATCCCAAAGCGATAGCGCTCGACGTCGAGACCGGCGGTTGGGAACAGGCGATCACGGCCGTGGGCGCGCTCCTCACTGGGACCGGGGTCGCCACCGACGTGTACACGCGCGAGATGATCGAGTCGGTGCAGGAGAAGGGCCCCTACGTCGTCATCGCGCCCGGCTTCGCCTTCGCGCACGCGCTGCAGTCCCCGCGGTGCTGAAGACCGGAATGGCGCGGGCGCGGCTAGCTCGCCCGGTGGCCTTCGGTCATCCAGGGGACCTCGTCGTCGCGCTGGCCGCGACCGACGCCCAGGCGCACACGGCCGCAATGGCCGAACTGGCGAAGGTGATCGGCGACCCGGATCGACGGAAAGCGCTCGAGGGTGCGTAGACCAGCGCTGAGGTGCTCGGCATCCTGGACGGCAGCCCCGAGACCGCCTCTGCCGCCGGCGATGCTGCGGCTCACCCCGGCCCTGATTGCACGGCTCCCGGAGCCCGCCGGGCGCTGGCTGTCCGCGGCCATCGAACCCGGAGCGGAACTGCTGACCACCGTCGAACTGGAACAGCACAGCCGGATCGATGTCCGGTCGTGGCGCGGATTCCGGTCCCGGCAGATTATCTCGAAGGCCGGCTACCTGGGGGCGTCGTAGCCGCGTCCCCGTGTGCGGCTACGACCGGCTGATCGCCAGCCGCGGCGACATGGCGCACCGGATCCTGGGCAGGTTCGCTGTCGCCGAAGAATCCTGGCCGGACATCGGGCGCAGCGCCGCCGGCCGGTTGATCTGCGAACTGTGCTGGCTGCCGGCGGCCACGCTGCGATCGAACGTCACCTGGATCGAGGTGGACGAGAACACCGCGCGGCTGCGCCTCGCCTACGCCGGCAACTCGTACGAACGCCGACTTCACTGTCGACGCTGCCGGCGACCTGACCGCGGTGCGCACCCGGCGCTGGGCGAGCATGGACGGCGATCCCTTCGGGCTGCACGACTTCGGTGCACAGATCCACCGGACCGGCAGCTTCGACGGCTACCGGATTCCGACGCACAGCACCGCCGGCTACGGCTTCGGCGGGCCGACGTGGCCGGACTCGGCGTTCATCGAGATCGAGCTGGATCGGGCGAGCTTCCCGTGACCGCCTCGCGAATATCGACTTCACTGGTAGTGCGCGTTATCCGTAGTCGACCACTCGACATCGTCTACGCAGTGATCGCCGATCCGGTTGAGACTGCTCCCCGCAGCTCTATCCGCCTATGTCAAGAAGGTTCTCCCCGGAAGCGATGGCAGAGCGGAGTTCCGCGACTGCCTCCCGGAGCTCTGCGTCCAGACTGACTTGATCGCGGGTCTCATTGTCGATCAGAGTGCGGGTCTGATCGACAAGTGCCTTCCAAGCATCGCGCCCCTGATTGGTGCATGCTTCGACGACGGTGTCTCGTTTCGCCGGATCGGGTGTAGCTGTCGTGGCGACAGAGTCCTGCTGCTTCTGTTCATCGATGAGTCCAGCGACGTAGATCGCTAGAGGAAGCGCAGCCTCGGCAGCCGAGATGTACTGGCCGAGGCCGGGCCCACCCGTTTGCGGGGCCTTCTCTCCGGCTGCCGCAGCCTTATTGCCAGCAGCGGCGCGGGTCGCGTTTGCTGCCGCCTTTCTCTGGGGGTCCCCCTCCCTAGCAAACGCCTTCATGACCCGTAGAACGTGGTTGCCGATCTCTTCGACCTGTTCAGCCCGGTCTCCAAACTTCGCCGCGGACTGCGCGGCTTGCTGCGGCGCGTCCTGCAGATCGGCAACGAGCGACGCGAATCCATCCCAGGCCGGTTGGCGGTGATCGCGTTCGACGGCTTTGTTGATTGAACGCTGCAATCGTTGCAGGTGGGCATCGTTCTGGGTGAACCACAGCGTGAGTGAACTCTCGATCTGAGTCTGCAATTGCGCCAAGGGCGTATGAGGCAGCGCTAGCCACCGATCGACGACGGACTCGACGAGGCCGTCAAGGCTTGCCTGAGCGGCCTTGTCGATCGCCCCGAGTTCGTTCTCCCACGCGTCACGACGGGCCACCCCATGTTTCGCAACGAGCGCACTGTCCTCGCATGCGGCAAGATCTGCTCGCAGGGTGTCAAGGGTCGCGGCGACAGCCCGATTCCAGTAGCGATCAGCAGCAGCACTGCGGAGTTCCGGGAGCGACCGGGGTGTAACCTGTCGGAGGCGGTTGCTCAGTGCTTCCATTCCGTCCCACTCCCGGTACTGGTCCCAAACGGCCGGGGGTACGGTGCTGTCAGGTCCGGCTTCCTGAAATGGGTCCTGAGCGACGACGTGAATCGGAACTGCAGGGTCGAGGCTGAACAGTTCACGAAGCTCGGCGATCTTCTGTTCGCCCAGCTGTTCGTAACCCGGACGGTCGTACTCGGGGTCACCCCCGGACTCATCGAACCTAGAGATGACGAACCACAGGGAACCGGGTGGCCAGTTCTGGTCGAGAAGACTCTGGAATAGATCCCGATCGGATGTCACCAATTGGGGCGTCAGGACGGCGATAGCGATATCGGTGAGTCCGACGGCCTCCAGCGCACGCGCTGAATTGCTCTCACCCCGGCCATCGACAGCCCCCACAGCGAACCCGGGCGTGTCCCGGAGGAGACACTCACCGACCTCGATCGCGTTATTCTCGAAGGTCTCGTGCCGTGCGCTGATCGTGAGCCAGTCGGGAACCGTCTCGCCGCCATCGACAACTAGTCTGCGAAGCAGCGAGCTCTTTCCTGTGTCGTACGACCCGAAGAATGTGACGACCGGCCGAGTGTTCTGAGCGAACTCGTCCCAGGCCTGCACCGCTTCACTACTCGCAGGGGAAGCCGGCAGGCTCATGAGCCACAGTTGCACTTCGTTGGTCTGATCCATCATTGCTCCGCTTCTGTGTAACGATCCGCTAGCTCCGCAGCTCTGAGGAGCAGGCCATCGGCGACATCGATCTTGAGTTCTATGGTCTGCCGCTCCTGCAGAAGGATCGACCTGTCTGCTTCCGTCTCCTCCAGAAGAGACTGGAGTTCAGCTGTCATTGCATCGAGGAACCCCACCGGCCCTGTCCCGTCTTCACGTTCTGTGATCTGAACGACGAGCTGTGACGCCTGGTCCTGGATTGTTGCGAGAGCATCGGACAGGTTCGCCTTGTGCATTTTGGACTTCTTGCTGTCATCGAACATGCTCTTCGCATCTGCGGCAGCTGCGACGGCGCCGAGAACCACTCCGACCTTCGCGACTCTGGCGCCGCCCTTCACCGCGCCCCAGGGCTTGAACTTGTGCCCGAACCGTTTGCCGATTGCGTAGACGGCGTTCCTGTTGCCCAGTGCCTTCGCGACCTTCGCTGCATGTCCGGCAACGTTTCCGGCTCCGCCGATGAGCCCGTCGATTGTTCCAGTGGCGTTCTGTGCGTTGAAGGTCCCGGTCGAGGGAGTCCCGGCGGCCGCGTCTGCATCTCGAAACTCTCGTTGGATCATGTCGGCGTGCTCTTCCTGCCAACTCAGCAGGTCGCTTTCGACCTGACGGTCGTACCGATCCAGAGCTGCTCGAATCCGCGGGTCTCCATACCAGTGATTCGTGACCGAGTCCAGTTCGGCATTGTCGCCGACAGGCACTTGGTACAAGTCTGCAACGGCGTTCTGCACGGCTGTGCTGATGATGTTTTCAGCTTCTTCGTCGATTGAGTTCCTCAGGAGGCCTGCGTCGGCAAGAGCGGCTTCCAGTGTGATGATGCGCGAGCCGCGTCGGCTGAGCGCGGCATTGCAGTGTTTACGCTCAGCCTCGAGGTCTGCGCGTCGGCGCCGAATCATCGCCAGCGCGCTATCAAAACCCGCGGCAGCTGAGGCCTCTGCGAGTGCTGTGTCCGGCAATCCGCTGATGGTGCTGATGAGTGATGCGGTTCCGTCCCAGAAGCGGTTGTCGTCGAACGCATCTGCCGCGGCAGAGTCCGCGTTTCCGACAAGTCCGAAGGGATCCGCGGCCAAGCAGTGCACCATGCTGGCGTCCGCATCGATCGACTTCGCAGCGAGTGCAGCGATCAGTTCTGCCTTCTTCCTGGCTTGCAGATTCAGGAAGGCTGCCGGCTCCACAAAGGGGTCGGCGCCGAGTTCGTCTGAACGATTGATCAGGTAGATCATTCGGCCGGCTTTGGCCGCAACTCTTTCCGAGCCGGCAGCGACCTCCTCGATGAGGGTCGTGTTGCCGATCAATAGGTTGACATGGAGTACAACGAAGATCAGCGCGGACTCGGCGATTGCTTCAAGCGCCGCCTCATCGTGATCGGGGTCGCCGCTCTGCAGGCCGGGCGTATCGATGAGGCTCAGCCTGGGGAACTCGTACCGCTGTTCACTCGAGGTTGCCGGGCGAGCAAGAATCTGGAGGCCGCCCTGGTCTGTGCGGCTGTCGGTTTCGACGAGGATTCGACGGATCAGCGAGGTCTTGCCGGAATTGTAATCGCCGAGGACAGAAAATGAGGGTTTGTTTCGTGTGATTGTGCGCATGTGGCGGGCGATCTTAAGAAGCTCTGGATCGTCCAGTCCGGCGTCTTCCAGCTCGTCCGACCACCGACGGATATCGTGATGTGTGGGTGAGCGCCATGCGTTGGTGATGGCGGCCCTGAGCGAGTTTTCGGTGGTGGCAGATTGATCGGCGAAGGTGGCACGGACTGCCTCGTCCAATTCGCCTATCCCGCGATGCCCGTCGTCAGATTCAATCCAGTCTTCACCAAGGAGGATCCGCGTGGTTTCTGCCGGTGAGCTGCCCATCATTTCCTGTGCGCGAACCAATATGTCTCCACCTGGCCGAGCGCTACGAATCGACGCAGCCTGATCTTCAAGATCAAACGCCAGGCGGCCTGCCCTATGATGAGCGTCGAGGAGTGAGATTAGAGCATGGAGCGAAGCCGTCAGAACCGGAGCGACGGTTTCCCACACTGCGGCTCTGCTCGCCTCCTGGAGCGCTTTTCCATAGGCTTCGTATGTCTTGTCGACCGCGCTTGTGGCGTCTGCGATCGCCTGCGACCGTGCCTGGCCGGCCTTCTTTTTCGCGTCGGTTTTCATCTTCCGCCCGAAGTGCTGCTGCACTTGACCCGCAATACCAACACCGGCGGCGGCCGCACCTGCAACCCAACCCACCGGATTCCAGATAAAGGGAACGGCGAGGGCTGCTAATCCAGCAGCGATTCCGGCGCCGCGGAGAACATCTGCAGCCATGTTGTCGCCGCCGATTCCACTGAATGAGGCGGAGTCGAGCAGAGCTTCATGCTCATAACCTTGCTCGGAGGCGATCTGGAGTTCACGCATAAGGTACTCGCCGCGTAGTTCCCACACGTCTTTGATCGCCGAATTTATTGCCGTCTCATCAAAGACCGCCTTGACGAACTCGTGTTCCGTGATGGTCGATTGATTACTGAAAGCTCTATCGATAACACGCTCAGCCTGGAAGCGGCTGTTTCGTTGCAGTTTAGCGAGATGCGATGCGAGTTGGTGGCGAACGAATCGGTCGAGTGACCCTTTCGTCGGGGAGTTGAAAGCGTGACCCATCCGTTTCTCTGCACTATCGACAAGGTCGCCGGATTGGTTGGTGCCGGCTAGGAACGCCCGTCCCTCGTCGGATGTGGGGTAGCCAATGATCGCCAGGAGCGCCTCGGTGCGGTCTTCGGCGTGCCGTGATTCCTCGAGATACTCGTTGGCCATGTCAGTGAGTTCTTGGGAGGCGCCCATGTACCGATTGCGGATGTCTTCTTGAATTGCTGAGAGTCGGATGTCGCTTGCGCCCTCTGAGATCGCATTTAAGAGCAGTTTCTCGAGAGTCTCGAAATTCGACCAGCGAGCGAGATAATCAGTTCCGAACTGATGGCGCTCGTGCTCGAAGCTCTCCGCGGCGGGCCCCGTGAAAGGTGTCGAGGCACGGGCAAAGAGTGCGCGTCTGCTCTGAAGTGCGACCAGGGGTGTACTGCCGAGACCGATCTGTGCGAGTTCGGTCCGGATGTTGTCTGCGTGCTGCCGTACAGAATCGCTCAGGTGCTGGCGGCGATCCTCAGGAACCAATGCGGGGTGGCGCCACCGTCCGTTACGGACGTTGAGGACCGCAATGGCGGGTTTGCCGAAATCTCGGATCCATGACGCGATCTTCGCAAACTCCATGGCCTGCTGATTCTGGCTGTCAAAGCACAAGAGGACGATGTCTGCAGTCTCCACGGCGGCTCGTGCTGTCGCTTCAAGGCTCTCTCGACTCTCCGTCCGCCCCCAGCCGTTGATCCCGGGTGTGTCGTACAGTCGGCAATCGTTCCATTCGACATGGTGCACGTCCGTCGTCCAGTCACTGGCTCCAGGGGAGACGTAACCCCCGTCAAGTTGCCCGAGTGCGGACATCAGAGTGCTCTTACCGGCGCCTGTCCGGCCGAAGAATACGATGTTGAACGTGGCGAGCGAGTCGTAGATGTCATCGAGATACCGACGGAGATCTCTCCGAAACTGACGAACGACCTGATCGACCTTGGACGCTGCTTCTGATCCGTCATTATCGGATGGACGATTTCGTGCGACCGTTTCGGTGAGGGTATCGGCGAGGTCTTCGAGTCGATTGAGTTCAGCCCGTCCCTCCGCCACGGCCTCGGCTATCGCCTGTGCCAAACCGACTTGTCCGTCGGTCATCGTCAACTCCCATCGTGTAAAGGTTCATCATGTGTATCGCGTCGATCTGACATCCCGAAGCGACCCGAGCTTCGTTGAGACTCGCGAGTTGGCACAGGCGTCAGAGAGCGTCGGGTTCTCACGGTAGTGCGTCGGGCAGGGGTTGCCCGGTGATTGGTCTCGAATTCAGCTGGCTGGAGGATCCAGTCTGCCGCGAAGGTGCCGGTGGTAGACCAGTCGACGGCTACTGACTCGGCGTTCATCGAGATCGAGGTGCATCGGGCAAGCTTCCGCTGACCGGACGGCTCGACCGGGTGCGCGACCGCCGCTCGGTCGGCAGACTCGGTGCATGCGCTACTTCACGGCGGACCTGCACCTGCAGCACCCGAAGCTCGCTGAGCTGCGGAGCTTCGGGTCGGTGGCCGAGCACGATGCGCACGTCGTCGCACAGCTCACCGCACTCGGTGCCGACGACGAGCTGTGGGTGCTCGGGGACATCTGCTCGGGTGGGGTGGCCAGCATGGAGTCGGCGCTCGCACAGCTCGCGGGCCTCGCAGTGCCGATGCACCTGGTGACCGGCAACCACGATCCGCTGCACCCGATGCGCCGCGGAGCGCAGCGACACTATCCGGCGTTCGCCGAAGTCTTCGCGTCGATCCAGCAGCACGCTCGGGTCAAGATCGGCGCGAAAGGTGCTCTGCTGAGCCACTTTCCGTACGCCGGCACGCAGGATCGCTTGGGGCGCAACGAGTTCGTTCAGTATCAGCTGCCCGACCTGGGAACCTGGCTGATCCACGGTCACACCCACTCGACCGAACGGCTGTCGAGTTCACACTCCATCTGCGTTTCGCTCGAAGCGTGGGACCTGAAGCCGGCGAGCGAGGTGGAGCTTGCTGAGCTGATCACCGGAGATTGACGACGGCGCCGGGCCGACGGACGCGGGCGCGTCAGTTGGGCGGGGCGGGAGGCGGATTCCCGCCCGGGCCGCCGGGACCGCCCGGTCCTCCGGGGCCTCCGGGTCCGCCCGGACCGCCACCGCCGACCGGTCCCGCAGCCTTCGGCGTGGTGCGAGTATCGATGGCCACCGGCAGTGAGCCGACGTAGCCCTTCGTCGGATCGCCGGTGAACGTCCCGAGCTGCAGCTCGTAGCCGTCGCCGAAGACGTTGTCCTTCGCGATACTGCCGACATCGGCCAGCGCCTGCGCCGACCCCTGGTACTCGGCACGCCGGTACACGTCGTCGAGCATCTTCTTGGGGAATGCCACCTGTGAGGTCGCGATCGCGTTGCCCACCTCGGTGGCCGAGTCGAGGCTCGGGTACACCTCGAAGTGGATGTGCGTCCAGCGGCCGACATAGCAGCCGGGCACGATCGTCGTGAACGTCGCGGTTCCGTCCGCGGCCACCCGCTGAATGCCGCGCAGATAGGTCTCGTTCTCGACGCCCTCCGAGTACATCGAATAGCGGCCCTGCGCATCGCACTGCCACATGTAGACCGCCGCGCCGGCGAACGGCACATTGCCCTTCGCCATGTTGGTGACATTGAAGGTGAAGGTCAGCGGGACGCCGTCGGCCTTGGTACCGCCGTCCAGGCTCGACCGGACGTCGCTGCGCTCGATCCCGGACTCGGTGAGCACGTTGATGTTCCGGGTGCCGTCGGCGGGGTAGGGGCCGTTGGTCTCCTCCGGGATCTCCTCGGTCGCCGTCGCGAGGGCTGCGGTCGCGGTCGTGCTGGTGGCGGGGGTGGTCGACGACGAGCCGGTGCCGCATGCGGCGAGAGCGAGTCCGCCGGCGCCGATACCCAGGAAGGCGAAGGCCTGGCGGCGGGTCAGCATGAGGTGGCTGTCGAAGCCGGCGCCCTGGTCGACCACCTCGTCGTCGGGGCGGCTCAGCGGCCGCCCCTCGAAGGTGGGGCCGGTCGGGGTCTGCACGATGCCGGGTACGCGTTTCACGATGGGGCTGTCCTCTCTCGGTCGCGGGGACCGTCGGGATTCAGCGTGGCAGGTGAAGCGGGGCTGAAGATGGGAGGCGGCTGGGAGGTTGCTGTGAGCGGATGGGGTCTCGACTGCGCTCGACCAGCGAAGATCGGCGGGGCCCCTTCGACACGGGCGGTTCCTGAGCTTCGTCGAAGGGCGTTCCTCGCCCGGCTCAGGGATCGGGTGGGGTCTCGACTGCGCTCGACCAGCGGAAAGTGGGCGACCAGCCGAAAGTGGGCGATCAGCGGTGAGGTGTGGGGTCAGTGGCCGAGGCGGCGGAGGAAGTCGTCGATGGTCCAGTCGCTGCCGGTGGTGGGCAGGCCCGGGAGGGTGGTGGCCTCGCTGAGATCGAAGCCGAACTCCGACGGGCTCGGATCACCCGACTCGGACGACAGCCAGGTCACGCAGATCTGCGCGGCAAGCCCCGCGTCGTCCACATAGATCGCGCCGTCGGTGCAGTCACCGTCGGCATCGTCGACGAACCAGAGATCCGGGGTCGCGGCGCTCGCATCGTGGTCCACATAGCTGGTGGCTTCCATCACCACATGCGAGCGGCGCACCAGATAGCGCCCGTGCCGCAGCACGACGATCTGCGCGCAGACGGCCTCGAGCGGATCGTCGAAGTCGTCGGCGTCGAGCGGCTCGTCGTCGATCCGCAGATCTTTCGGCCCGAAGTCGATGGTCACGCCCACCGGGATCTCGGGGAGCGACTCGGCCAGCCAATCGGTCATCTCGTCCCAGGTCCCGCAGCCGATGTAGTCGTCGTCGTTCATCGCCTCGCCTCCTCCGGGTGCGGTGGTCACCGCCCAGTCTAGGACCGGTCGGACCGGTCCGGCTGCACCGCGCTGAGCCGCGCGTTCCGGGTTGCGAACCCACCGGATCGACGACGGCCGGTGTGGCAGGGCGCACTATTTTACGCAGCTGTGGTCTGCGCAATTGGAAAACGACAATACCGGCCGGTACCGTCTGATCGCGTGCTGTCGATGCCTCAGGAGGAGCTCGAATGAGCGTGATGTCGGTCTTCGAGGGCGTGTTCTGCCGCTCGGCGCCGTGGGGAGTGTTCTCGGACTGGGTGATCCTGCCGCTGGTCGACGCGGAGGACACCGACTGGTCGGGAACGGTCCTCGAGCTCGGAGGCGGCGCCGGAGTCATCGCCGACCGGCTGCTGCGCGATCACGCCGAGATCGACCGGCTGATCATGGTCGACATCGACCCGGCGATGGTGGCCAGTGCCACCGAGCGCCTCGCCCGGCACGGCGAGCGCGCCGAGGTGATTCTCGGCGGCGGTGACAGCATTCCGGTGCCCGACGGCTCCGTCGACGTGGTGTGCGCCTGGCTGATGCTGCACCACGTCATCGAATGGAAGCAGATGCTCGCGCAGGCCTTCGCGGCGCTGAAGCCCGGCGGCCGGATGGTCGGCTACGACCTGTCGCGCGCATTGCTCGGCGACGTGTTGCACGGGGTGACGCGCTCGGAGTACGAGCTGATCGACCCCGACGAGATGCGCGAGGAACTGGTGCGCATCGGCTTCGTGGACGTGGACGTGCGGAGCAAGGCACTCGGGCAGCTGATGACGTTCAGTGCGGTGCGGCCAGCGGGCTGACGGAGCGGCGAGATCGGTCTCGACTGTGCGGGTCCTGAGCGCAGTTGAAGAGTGACGAGCGGGTCTCGACTGCGCTCGACCAGCGAAGGAGGCTCAACCAGCGGAGAAGGCGGGGCGAGCGGCGAGGGGGCTCGACCGGCGAGGGGGCTCGACCGGCAAAGGGGTCAATCCTTCTTCGGGAAGGCTTCGCCGGGGACGACGTAGGTGATGGTCACGTCCCACGGGGCCAGCCCCCAGCGGTGGACGGCGTCGATGGCCAGCGTGCCGACGCCCTCGATCGCCTCGTCGCTGGCCGGGGCCGAGATGGTCTGGCCCTTCGGATCGTCGGACGGCGGCCACACCTCACTACCGGTCGGCGCCGGCACGGTCTCCAGGATCAGCCGGTCGACGCCGTCGTCGTTGATCCCGGCGATCAGGCAGTAGCGCTCGTCCGAGGTCTCCCAGCCGCCCGGCTCCACCACGATCACCTCGCCCCGCCGGAAGGCGGCGACGGCCGCGCGGAAGACGGCGTTCGCCAGGTCCTCCCACGGCTCGCCGAAGACCTCCGACGGAGCCTCGGCGGTGAACACCCGGCCGCCGACCTGGAAGCCCTCCTCGGAATGCTCCAGCGCGTGCCGATCCTGCAACATCAGGGTGCCGGTGGACTCGTCGAACAGACAGGCTTCGCGGTACCTGCCGGGCGCAATCCGCGTCCGCCCGACGGTGCCCTTGCCGGCGGCGTCGGTGAAGCCCGCGGCGTCGTGCAGATGCCAGATGGTGGATTTGTCGGTCCACACCTGGACGACGCCGCCCACCGGCACGCCGAAGACGGCGGTGGTGAGGGTGGCGCCTTCACCGAGCGGGAATTCGTCCGACATCCGATCCTCCTGTCACGAGCGGCTCTACTCCCACTATGCCTTTCCGACCCGCCTTCGCGTGCGACCATCGTTGGCATGAACAAGATCTGGGCCCTCCTCGGCGCGTCAGCGGTCCTCGTCGTCGGCGGATGCGGGACGAACGACGCCCCGCCGTCGGCGACGACGGTGGTCACGGTGACTGCGGGCGAAGAATCGGCGACGACGGAGCCGACGATCACCGTGACCGAGACCGCGGCCACCTCGACGACGCCGGCCGCGGGGGCGACGGAGGTGATCGACCTTGTCGCCGTCGGCAAGGACGGGCAGCCGCGTGCCGGCTGGACGGTGGACGGCTCCGCCGGTGGCGGCGAAGTGCAGTGCGAGTACTGGACCCCGAGCCGCTCGGCGGTGACCCCCGGGCTGTACGAGTGCAGCCCGAGCGCGGCCGGCGCCCATACCTGCTGGCCGTCGGCCGCCACGCCGACCGGCCTGCTGTGCGGGATCGATCCGTGGAAGAAGACGCTGCTGCGCTACACGTCGAACGTTGCGCTCAAACCGATCGCCGCGCCGACGGACCCGCAGCCGTGGGGGCTGGAACTGGCCGACGGCACCAAATGTCTGCTGCGGCACGGCGGCGCGTGGGGTGGCCGCGAGGACGGTTACCTGGGCGCCTACAGCTGCGACAAGCAGAACTACTACGTCCTGGCCAAGGACTCGAACGCCGTCGACACCTCGTCGAAGGCGTGGACGGTGAAGGTCGGCGACCTGGGGGCCGGCAACGAGGCGTTCCCGCCGCCGTCGACGGTGGGCGTGGTGCGCGCCTACTTCGCCGCCGCCGAGCAGTAGGAGCATCTCGGCCGGGGTCGCGAGGCCGGCGCGCTCGGATCAGTGAGGTGCGGTCGCGGCGCGGGCCAGGATGATGTCGGCCAGCTCGGCGGCGTGCTGCTCGGGGATCCAGTGACCGGCGTCCTCGAGCACCTTCAGGTCGAAGTCGACGACGACGTAGTCGGCGGACAGCTCGGCGCCGCGCATCGCCAGGGCCGTGTCGCCGGCGCCGTAGACATGGGTGGTCGGCACGGCGACCCGGCGCGCCAGCTCGGGCGGTGTGCTCATCCACATCGCGCGATACCAGTTCAGCGCGCCCGGCAGCGCGCCGGTGTCGATGACGCGGCGGTGCACGTCGGCGATCTGGCCGTCGTCCATCCCCGTGCGCGACAGCAGCCGGTCGATCGCCCCGGGCACCCGGCCGATCAGCAGCTCGGGCAGCGCCGGCGGCTGGAAGGCTGCCATGTACCACGATTTCAGCGCCTGATTGCTCGTCAGCATCGACTTGAGGAAGGCGCCCGGATGCGGCACCGACACCGTGGTGAGCGTGCGGATCAGCTCGGGACGGCTCGCCGCCAGCCCCCACCCGACGGCGGCGCCCCAGTCGTGCCCGACCACATGCACCGGGCCGGAGCCGAGCTGCGAGATCAGCGCGGCGGCGTCGTCCACCAGCTTGGACGTCCGATACGCGGCGCGCCCCTTCGGCCGGGCGCCGGGGGAGTAGCCGCGCTGGTCGGGTGCGATGGTGCGGTAGCCGTGCGCGTTGAGGATCGGGGCGACGTTGCGCCACGAGTCGGCCGTCTGCGGAAAGCCGTGCAGCAGAACGACGGTGCCCCGCTCCGGTTCTCCGGAGGCGGTGACGTCGAACGTGAGGCCATTGTTGGTGAACTGCTCCATGACGATGAACCTACTCGTGCGTCACGCGAATCACTTATCGGCCCGATCGGTCAGCGGAACCTCGATCTCCTGAACCCGCAACGGATGCGCGATCTCGTCGGTCCACAGCCGGGCCGCCAGGTAGAAGGCGATCGCCGCCGGCACCGGCAGCAGGCCGGCCAGCACGAAGGTCCAGCCGATTCCGATCAGATGGCTGACGGGCGCGGCCAGTGCCATCGAGACCGGCATCAGGGCCGCGGAGACGAAGAAGTCCAGACTCGACACCCGGCCCAGCAGCTCCGTCGGCACGCGGCGCTGCAGCAGCGTGCCCCACAGCACCATCGGGCCGTCTAGCGCCAGGCCCATCAGGAAGCCTGCCAGCACGAACCAGACGGTGTGCCGGGCGAAACCCATCAGCACCAGCGGTACCGCACACACCGCCCAGAGCGCGAACATCACCGTCAGATACCGCCGCGGCATGGGGATCGCGGCGAAGACGACCGCACCGAGTGCGGCGCCGGCGCCGAAGGCCGCGAGCACCAGGGCATGGCTGGAGGCGTCGCCGCCGGCCCGGTCGCGCAGGGCGAACGGGACCAGCACCTCGATCGGGCCCATCGTCATCAGCAGCAGGAAGCACGCATACAGCAGCGTTGCCCACAGCCACGGGGTGCGCCGCATGTA
>CAZEOP010000027.1:0-5881 GCA_964513715.1 uncultured Gordonia sp. | reverse complement strand
GGCGACGCCGCACCGATCACGACGCCGGCGAGCATCGGACCGGCCGCCTGATACAGCACCGGCCGCAGGAAGCCCTCGATCCCGTTGGCCGCCTGGAGTTCGGCGGCGGCCACCACGCGCGGCAGCAGCGCCGAATAGGCCGGGTAGTACATGCCCGTGGTGATACCGCCGAGCAGCGCCGCGGCCACCACCTGCGGGTAGGTGAGGACGCCGAACCAGGACGCGAGGCCGACGGAACCGAAGGCCAGCAGCTTCACCGTCTCGAGGCCGACGACGATCTTGCGCTGGTCGACGCGGTCGGCCAGCACACCGCCGAACAGCGTCGCGACGATCATGCCGACCGCGGCGATGCCGGATGCCAGTGACACCTTGCCGGGCCCACCGCCCAGATCGATGACCTGCCACACCACGCCGACCAGCCAGACACCGTCGCCGAACAGCGCGAGTGCCAGGCCGAGCGCCAGCCACCGGTACTGCCGCAGGGCGAACGGGCGCAACACCCGGGGGAGCCGCGAGTCGGTGGAGGTCACCGTTACGAGCTTGCCGGACCCTGGCGTCGGGCGCGAGCCATTTTCTCGCGGTCGGCGGTACAGTCCCACAATGGTCACCCGGACGCACGACGAGTCGGCGGCCCCGGCGCTGCTCGGCGCCTTCGGGGCCCTGCTGGGCACGCCGCTGGTCGCCGCGCTGATGGCGCTGATCTGGAAATATCCGCTGCTGATGGTCGGCAATGAGGGTGGCGATCTCGGCGCCGCCTACGTCGCCGCGCTGACCGTGGTCTTCTATCTGACGCTGGCGTCGATGGGCCTGGGGTTCGTGGTGGTGGGCGCCGTCGGCGGGGGACTCGGCTGGGCCGTGCGGCGCCGGGGCAAGGCCTGGGCGTTCGGTGCGGGCGCGGCCTTCGGCGCGGTGCTGGCCGTGGTTGCCGGGGTGATCGTGATGCAGATCTCCTGAGTCGGGGTTGATCCTCGGCGGGGTGGCTTCGACGGCGAGGCCTCGTGCCTCGGCCTCTTGCTCAGCCGGCGAAGGGGGCGGGGCTGTTGCTCACGGGAGATCAGTCGTCGGCGACGAGGCGGCGGACGTCGTCGGCGGTGAGCTTGCCGCTGAAGGCCTCGCCGTCGTCGATGAGGGCGTCGAACAGGGCGCGCTTGCGGTCCTGGAGTTCGACCACTTTCTCCTCGATGGTGCCGGTGGACACCAGGCGGTACACGGTGACCGGCCGCTGCTGGCCGATGCGGTGCGCGCGGTCGACGGCCTGGGCCTCGGCGGCCGGATTCCACCACGGGTCGGCGACGAAGCAGTAGTCCGCCTCGGTCAGGTTGAGGCCGAAACCACCGGCCTTGAGGCTGATCAGGAAAACCTTGGTGCGCCCGCCCTCGCCGGTGGTGAAGCGGTCGATCTGCGCCTGCCGTTTGCGGGCCGGCATGGAGCCGTCGAGGTAACTGAACGGGATGCCCAGACCGGTCAGGGCGTCGGCGATCAGCTGCAGGAAGCCGGTGAAGCTGCTGAACACCAGGGCGCTGTGGCCCTCGGCGATGAGCTGCGGCAGATGGTCGGCGAGGTACGCGATCTTGGTGGACGAGAGCCCCTCGTGCTGCTCGTCGACCAGCCCGGGGTGCAGGCTGAGCTGGCGCATCCGGGTCAGGGCCTGCAAGATTTGCACCCGGTTGTCCTCCCAGTTGTCCAGCAGGCCCAGCAGCTTCTGGCGCTCGCGGGCGAGGAAGACGTCGTAGATCTTGCGGTGCTTGGGATCGAGCTCGATCTGCACCACCGACTCCTGCTTGGGCGGCAGGTCGTCGGCGACCTCCTTCTTGGTGCGGCGCAGCATGATCGGCTTGAGCCGTCGGCGTAGCAGCGCCAGCCGTTCGGGTTCGGTGCCCGACTCGATGGGCGCGGCGAAGTGCTCGCGGAACTTCTTGGGGCTGCCGTAGAGCCCGGGCGCGACGATGGAGACCAGCGCCCACAGCTCCATCACGTTGTTCTCCATCGGCGTTCCGGTGATGGCCAGCTTGAACGGAGTGTCCAGACGTCGTGCCGCCTGGTGGGTCTTGGCGTTGTGGTTCTTGAGGAACTGCGCCTCGTCGAACACCGCGCCGTCCCAGGCGATGGCGGCGAACTCGTCGTAGTCGATCCGCAACAGCGTGTACGAGGTGACGACGATGTTGGCGTCGCCGATCTGTTCGGCGAGCGGTACGCCGGCCCGTCTGCAGGTGGCGGTGACGGTAGCGACCTTCAGCGACGGCGCGAAGCGCGCGGTTTCGGCGGCCCAGTTGCCGATCACGCTCGTCGGGGCCACCACCAGGAACCTGGCCCCGGGATTCTCGGCGGCCACCCGCATCACCAGTGACAGCGTCTGCACCGTCTTGCCCAGACCCATGTCGTCGGCGAGGATTCCGCCGATCTTGTTGTCCCACAAGAAGTTCAGCCAGGCGAAGCCGTCGTGCTGGTAGCCGCGCAGGGTGGCCTCGAGGCCTTCCGGAGGTTCCACCGCCGCCGGCGGGCGAGCACGGGCCAGTGCCTGGACCCGCTCGTGCCAGTCGGCGAGCTGTTGATGGACGACGCCGAGGCTGAGCAGTTCCTCCCACATCGTCGGGTTCGGGTGCGCGGTGGAGATCTTGGCGCCGTCGAGATCGCCCATGAACTGGGCCTCGTCGAGCAGATCCTTGAGCTTGAGCAGTTCCGGGGTGCGCAGGCTGAAGTAGGTGCCGTCGGCCAGGACCATCCACTCGTGCCCGTGCACCAGTTGCGCGATCACCTCGGGCAGCGGGACGCGGTGATCGTCGACGGCCACCTCGACGGTCAGGTCGAGCCATTCGAAGGCCCCGGTGCTGCCGAAATGCAACTCGGTGCTCTCCGCCTCGCGGAAGTCGAGATCGGCGCCGGTGATCTCGACCCGGATCAGCCCGGGCGCACTGATCCGTTTGGCCAGTTCGCCGCACAGGATTGCGGTGTCGGCCAGATCCAGGCCCAGCGGGATGAGCAGATCGTCGACGGTCACCTCGGCCGCGAACTGGTGGACCGACATGTTCTCCTGATCCCGCAGCAACCGGTGCACGGTACCGCCGGCGATCGGCCGGAAGCGGCGCAGCTCGGCACGCAATTGGGCGACCATCGCCGGCTTCCACCGGCTGTTGGCGGTGCAGAACAGCTCCAGTTCGGGGCGCGCCCGCTTCCACATGTCGCGTTCGGCATCGGCGTCCCGGAAGCCGACGTCGTCGTCGGGGAGGGTCGGCGTGAAGTCGCGCAGCCGGCCGTCGACCAGGTAGGCGGTGCGCCAGCGGGTGCGGCTGCCGTCCTCGTGCACCTCGACGGTGAGCAGCGGGAAGGGTGCGGACACCACCGGTGGAGCCAGACCCCGCTCGGGCAGCTCGACGGTCCGGTGTGCGGTCAGTGCGGGCAGCGCGGCGGTGAAATCGGTGTAGTCGGCGGTCGGGATGTCGATCCGGTCGCCGGTGAGCAATGCCGTCTCCAGCGCGGTGACGTGGCCCAGCGGACCGAGTCGGAGCAGTCCGTCGACCAGCACGGCCGCGCCGGTCGCGGGCTGGCCGAGGACGACGACGTCCTCGTCGACGCTCTGTCCGTCGAGGGTGATGCCGGCCGAGAGCACGGCGCGGTCGTCGTGCGGCTCCACCCGCAGCGTCACCGCGAAGTCGTCGTCGAGCTGCACCAGGGTGGCGTCGCCGGCGGCCAGGAGGGGAAGGCCGGCATCGACCGCCGAGCGCAGCACCTTCCAGAAGGCGGTCGGGGCCATGGCGAGTTCCAGGGCGGCGGGCAGGCGCGGTGCCGCGCCGCGGAATCGCTGCGTGCCGCCGGGGGCGAAGATGGCCGCGATGGCGCTGAGCCCGTCGAAGCCGGCCCGGTCGTAGCCGTCGCCGCTGCCGTCGAGGGCAACGGTCCACGGCAGATGCGGCGTCCACTGCCCGGTGGGCTGGCAGACCACCGGCTGTATGTTCACCGCGAGGCCACCCGAGGGGGTACGCCGGGCGGAGAACTGCAGGCCGACCGGTCGCGTCGGCGCGGCAGCGGCCGGGTCGGGGGCGTCGGCGGTGATCTCCTCGACCAGTGCTCGCCAGCGGGAGGTCTGGGCCTCGTCGACCGCGCACAGGATCAACGCCGCGCAGTGCTTGCAGTCGGCGGCCACCGGGCACGAGCAGGTGCCGAAGACGTCGACGATGCGCCCGCTCTGGATCACCAGGGTGACCATGGACGAGTAGAGCGATCGGCTCGAACCGCGGCAGCGGCCGCGCAGCACCGTCGGCGAGGTCCACTCGATCCCGGTGATGCGGTTCTCCGCGGCATAACCGCGGCCGCGTTGCACATCCGGGAGCGGCAGATGGGCGAGTGCCTCTTCTGCCTGTGCGGACGACCAGCTGCGAGTAACCATCGGGGCCCAGACTATCGACGGGATGGGAATACTCGCTCGCGCTGTCCACAGGGTGCGCGGCGGCGCGGACGAACTGTGGACAGCGGTGAGCGATCAGGCTGCACCGAGGTGGGGAACCCCGCACAGCGGCTGTGCCTGCGCCGGATAGGCGTAGCCGGAATCCCACGGAAACCGATGCCGGGCGTCGGGCCAGACCAGCTGCACCACCGGCACGTCCGGCCCGTACAGCAGCCGGGTGACGGTGAGGTCTGCGGTGTCGACGGCCGGGAGACCGGTGAGCGCGTACGGCGGACGCAGCACCCCGCTCAACAGCGGAGAATCGAGGAACTGCTCGTCGGCGATCGACAGCTCGGCGGCCCGGTTGAGGATGCCCGCGGCCTGTTCGGGTTCCAGACCGTAGACGATCAGCTCGGGACGGTTGAACTCGGTGAGGCCCGTCGTATACGCGAAAGGTGGAGACAACTCGTCGGCGAAGACGCCGGTCACCGCCCACGAGCCCGCGTCGATCTGGGTCAGCGCGTTGCGGACGAGATTGTCGGGGCCGTCGCAGCGCGGATCGAATTCACACATGTCAGTCCTCCTTGCCGGATGGGTGTATCGAATAAATGTTCGATACACCCTGGACTGTACGACGGGGGTCGGACATGCGCGGCCCGGTGCCGATCGGGGCGGATAGACTGGCCGGGTGGCAGGCAGAATCCCCGATCGCGACATCACTGCCATTCGTGAACAGACACGCATCGAGGACGTCATCGGCGACTACGTCGCCCTGCGGCGCGCCGGTGCCGACAGCATGAAGGGCCTGTGTCCGTTTCACGATGAGAAGTCGCCCTCGTTCCACGTCCGCCCCAATCACGGGCACTTCCACTGCTTCGGCTGCGGCGAGGGCGGTGACGTCTACACCTTCCTGCAGAAACAGGAGCACGTCAGCTTCGTCGAAGCCGTGGAGCAATTGGCTGACCGGATTGGCTACCGGATCAACTACGAGGGCGGCGGCACCACCATCACCCGCGACCGCGGCACCCGCGCGCGGCTGGTTGCCGCCAACGCCGCCGCGCAGCGGTTCTACGCCGAACAACTGCGCACCCCGGAGGCCCAGACCGCCCGCGACTTCCTGACCGATCGCGGTTTCGACGCCGCCGTCGCCGAGACCTTCGGCTGCGGCTACGCGCCGGCCGGCTGGGACACGATGACGAAGGTACTGCTGGCGCAGGGCTTCGCGTTCACCGAACTCGAGGCCGCCGGACTGTCCAAACAGGGCAAGCTGGGGCCGATCGACCGGTTCCACCGGCGTCTGCTGTGGCCCATCCGCAACCTGGCCGGCGACGTGATCGGTTTCGGTGCGCGCAAGCTGTTCGACGACGACAACCTCGGCAAGTACATGAACACGCCGGAGACCATGCTCTACAAGAAGAGCCAGGTGCTCTTCGGCCTGGACCTGGCCAAGCGGGACATCGCCAAGAGTCACCAGGTGGTGATCGTGGAGGGCTACACCGA
>CAZEOP010000026.1:0-25314 GCA_964513715.1 uncultured Gordonia sp. | reverse complement strand
TTGGTAGCGCACTTGACTGGGGGTCAAGTGGTCGCAGGTTCAAATCCTGTCAGCCCGACAATCTGACCAGCGTAAACGCGCTGGATCAGGGTCACCGTGCAATAACTGTGCAATAGCGGCTCGGACTTCCACCCGAAGGTCCGAGCCGTCTCTTGTTGCACGGCCGTGTCGTGGGCTGGGTCCTCCGACAGCCACCTCACGCGAGGGTTTCGGACGGTTTGCGGCCAGGGGCGCGAGTCTTTCCACGATGATCGGACCTGCGTCGGGTTAGATATTGCTCCATGGACAAGAAGCTGCGCGAGGCCCTCGGCGGCACCATGGGCCACTTCTGGACCTCCCTTCAGGACTTCCCCGAGAGTGAAACCGGTAGGCCTGGTCACGGGTCGCAGGTCGGACGACACTATGCCGTCCGCACGATGAAGACCGTCGAAGAAGGATGGAAGCTTGACCATAAACGGCAGTGCCCCGCGGCTGTCGTCGGGGCCACCGAGCAGGGGGGATTTCTTGCGTACGACATCCGCGACATGCCCGAGAACAGCATTTTCGGCGGCGGGGCAACGATCCCGGTCAAGAGCTACCACGCGCGAGCGATCGTAGTTGGCATAGATCCTTTTGACCTCGCCAGCACCGACCTGTTTGCGATTAGCGCAACCTTCCCTGGGGTTATCGAATGGTGTGGTGCAAGGGCGGTCGTCGCGCAGACCAAGAAAGGGCCCGACGGGAAACCAGAATCAGCGACATTTGAGCTTAGGAAGATTCACCCCGTCACGGCCAAACTTAAACGAGATGTCAGCATAGAAATCGGTGTTCCGTGGAATGCCCACGGAATAGATGCCGAGGGTTTTATAGGTGCAGCGCCCCTCCGGTTTGTAGTGGAGTATGAGCGCGCGAAGAATTGGTACGATCTGATAAACCCTGTGTCGAACTTCCAGGCGTTGTTGAGTCTTGCCTACGATAACCTTGTGCTCGCCGGGGAGGGCACGGCCGTGGTTGAGGCGAACGCTAATGAAGATCCGAGCAACAAGGGGAGGCTATGGTCGTCCGCACTCATGGAGGTCCCGCGTGGCGTATCTGAGCCAGCAGATCGCAGGAACTGGCCGAGTTTCTACCTAGCGACAATCGGGGGAATGCCCGGGGTGGCACGGTGGATTAGACTCTGCGCCGAATACCCACGTGCGACGTATCCGTTAACTAACAAGTACTCGACCGGAACCGGAACTGTTGAGATCGAGATGATCAACATATCTGTTGCTATCGAGTACTGGGTCGGGTCTTGTAAGAGGAATGGCCGACCTAAATGGACAGAATCTGGCGGAAAGAACCACGCGCTAACGCTTGCAAGGCATGTTGGATCAGAGTTCGCTACCTTTGTGGGCGACATCGATAAGTGGGCGGAACTGTTTTGGAACAGGTACAATGCACTCAAGCATCAGCCTGGTATCAAGTATGACGCGTATGGGATTTCCTATCTCATGAGAACTGGCCGCATCCTGCTGATGTGCGCGCTCTTGAATCGAGTATCGAGTACTAAATCGCCTACGAAATCAATTTGTTCATCTCATATGTACGACAGCTTAGGTCGCCGCATTCGCGAACTGCTCGACAGCAACCCGCCTCTATTCAAAGGCTGGTAAGAGTCAGCGGCCCCGGACCTCCTCGATGGAGATCCGGGGCCGTTGGTCTTGCGGCGGGTTACGCGGCCTGGGTGGCCACCCGGTAGATCGCGGCGGGCTGGTAGACGCTGATGCCTATCCGGGTCTCCACGCGGGCCGGGAGCTGGTTGTGGGAGAACAGTTCACCGGACTCGGTGGACCATTCGACATCCAGGCCGCCGAGGGTGTCGATGGACACCGCTGACGGGTCCAGGACCAGACCGGCCTTGGCCGGGAGCGCGGTGGACAGGACCACGCGCAAGCCCCAGATCTTGCGCTCCAGGGTGTCGATGGGCACGCCGCGGAACGCCACGGCCTCGTCCGAGGCCGCGGTCAGTTCGATGGTCTCCCAGCCCTCGGGCCGGAGCACGGCCACGCTCGGCGCGTATCCGGCGGCCTCGGCCTTGGTCATGACCTTATGGATCGACAGCAATGCCGAGGCGTCGAAGGAGCGTTCAGCGTTATGTGTGCAACGGTTCGATTCGTAACCGTAGCTGCTTGGCCGGGGTGGCGATATCTATCGGCTCGGAGTGCCTGATCATTGGCTAGACCGGTCCATGACTCGAACTCAACCGAAGTACTTCGCGTAGCGGGAGTACGGGACTTGGCCGGTGGGGCTGTCTTTGATCGCGCGAGCCGCCGGCCGCGGGATCGGGGCCCAGTAGGCCGGCATCTGCGCGGCCATCCGCGGGCTCACGATGTAGATCAGGGCGAAGTTCACGATCCATAGCGGCGGGGCCATCGACATACCTACTGTCGTTGTTTTGCCGCCCTTGGTGTTGGTGACGAGCTGCGCGGCACCGGAGATCTGCTGCGAGAAGAACCCTGGTAGCAACTCCACCGTGTAGGCGGACCCGTACAGGGCCATCAGGATGTGCGTTGCGCCGTTGGCGCGCAGCCAGGTGCCGACATAGCCGCCGGGGGCGATCAGCGTGTTGACCTGCCTGGTCGGCGCGGCCTCGTTGGCCGGACTCTGCAACTGTCCCTTCGTGTTGACGTAGACGCCGTAGCTGCCGAGCCCGGACGGAACAACTTGGCCGTCGATCCTCGAGAGCATCGGCCGCTCGATCGTATTGGTGAGGATGCAGGATGCACTCTTCGGTGATCTTGGCGGACTGTTTGTCGCCTCCGACACCGCCGCCGGTCAGCAGCAGCCGGGCTTGTCGCGGCGAGAGAGAGTCGCTGCGGTGCAAACCGATCTGGGCGGCGATCCTGTCCGCGGCGGGTTGTCCCAGCGGCTGGTTGAGCTGCGCGGGCGTGGTCAGCTTCGGTGGTGCGACATGTTCGTATCCCGGAACGCCGGAGAACGGGGGAGCGAAGCCGGTCGCGGACCGGGGAGCAGCGTGGGCGGCAGGAACGCCGACCAGTGCCAGCACTCCGATGATGAGCAGAGACAGGAGTGCGAGACTCGGTCTCGTCGATGTTCGCATCTGCTGGCCGTTCCCGGAGTGATTCCCGTCGGGGAACGGGATCCACAGATCAAACGCCGGTCGGCCGGGGCTACGGACGGGTATCGCTCAACCGTGTCACTCGCAGGCGACGCCGTCGCCGTCTCGATCGAGCTTCGAGCTGTAGCCGGGGCTGCCGCGGTAGAGGGGTGCTGCGCCGGCGGAACGCGCCTGAGAGCAGTTCGAGTAGTACGCGGACCCGCCACCGGTGCCCGAATCGGACTCGCGCTGGGTGGTCGTCGGAGCCAGGCGCTGCGGGCGCGGCGCGACGTAGACCTCATCGTCGTCCGCGGACGAGCGCTCCGTGGTCTCGGCGGCCGTGGTCGTCGACGTCTTGGTGGTGCGAGAAGCAGTGGGCCGCCGCGAGGCGGTGGACGTCACCGTCTTCTCGACGGTCGTCGTCACGGTGGTCGACACGGTCGTGGTCACCGCGGGCTTGGCCGCCTGCCCCGACGAGCCCATGCTCGACCCGATACCGCACGAGGCCAGCAGGGCGAAGACACCGCCGCCGATGAGTCCGGCGAGTTTCGGCTTAGACAGCGACTTCTTCTCCGCCGGCGCCGGGTACTGGGCTCCCGGGTAAGCAGCGCCCGGGTACGGGGTTGCCGAGGAGGGGGCGCCCGGGAACGGGGTTCCAGCGGCTGGGATGTCCGGGTATTCGCCGGCTCCGTAGCCGGCGTCGCTGGGGAACTGGGCGGTCGGCTCGTGCCCAGTCGGCTCGTGCCCAGTCGGCTCCGGGGAGGGGGTCGTGTCGCTCATTCGCAGGCTATCCCGTCGTTGTCGCGGTCGAGGTGTGATCCGTAGCCGGGCTGGCCGCGGTGAATCGGGGCAGCACCGGCGGCACGCGCCTCACTGCAGTTCTTGTAGTAACGGGCTTCCGGCTGCTGCTGCGGGCGCACCGGCGCGGGACGCGCCCGGTCCTGCCGCGGTGCGGCCGGGCGCCGCTCATCCGGCTCGGTGTACCGCCCGGTGAAGGCGGCCGCGGGCAGCGACACGGCGGTGCAGCCCGACAGCACCCGCTGCATGGCCGACTTCTCCGCGGCGGTCGTCCAGGCGCCGTACTTCTGCTTCACGGCCACTTGCCTGGCCACATAGTCGCAGCGGAAAGACTTGTTTCGGGGCAACCAGGTGGCCGCGTCACCGGCACCCTTGGCCTGGTTGGCCGTGCCGGAGACGGCGAGCAGGTTCAACGGATCGTTTGCGAAGTCGATCCGCTTGCGGCTGCTCCACTGCTGGGCGCCCTTCTGCCAGGCATCCGCCAGTGCGACGACATGATCGATCTGCACCACCGAGGAGCGGGGTCCGCGCTCGAACTCGATCGTCTGCCCGGTGTACGGGTCCGCCAGCGTGCCGGTCAGCACGGTGCAGCCGTGGGAGCCCGGCCGGAGGGTCACTCCGCGCAGATCGCGGCGCAGGACGTCGTTGCGGGTGTCGCAGCCGTTGTGCCCGCCGTCGACGTTGACGTCGTCGGTCCAGGCCTGGCCGAACAGTGCGCGGTCGTAGCCGGTGCGCGGCGCCCGTCCCTTGACGTCGAGTCCGTCGAGCGCCGCGACGACCTGCGACGGCGTGGCGGCCCGGGCGGGCGCGTCGACGACGGTGGGTGCGGAGATCAATCCGGCTGCAATCGCGACGGCGGCAACGAGCGTCGGGGTACGCACGACGAAGCCTCTCTTCGGTCTCAGGTCACGGGGGAGTGACGGAAGTATCACAGCAGGATACCTGTGACCGGTGTGGCAGCTGTCCGGCACCCGGCAAATCGGCTGTTCGCGTCGTTGGGGGAGATGCGAGATGGCACGCAGATGCGCACTGCCGGGTGCCGTCCGGCCGGAGACCCGGTCGCAAGCACCCGGCAGCGGGCGGTGTGCGTCAGTCGGCGACGCCGGCGAGCGCCGCGGTCTGCGCGGCCTCGGCCCGGGCGATCTCCTCGTGCGCCTTGTCGTACCGGCGGCGCTGAATCCCGGCCGCCCAGAGGGTGACGGCCAGACCGATCAGGCCGATCACGATCAGGATCACCATCGACGACCAGAAGCCGTCGACGCCGTTGAATGCGGCCATGTAGCCGTCGCGGACATAGGTGAGCGGTGAGATCGGATTCAGCCACTTGAACGGCGCCGGCACCGTCTGGATCATCCAGATGCCGCCATAGGAGAACAACTGCAGCATCAGCCAGGAGATCGAGGCGAGCGTGCCGACGATGTAGCCGAAGAGGGTGTAGAGCACCGACACCAGGGCCACGTTCATCAATGTCGCGGCGATGGTGATCAGGACCACCTGCCACATGTGCGCCGGATCGGGCAGTGGGTCGCGGGTGACCCAGGCGAGCACGCCCACGACCGCCATGGCGGCGAGGCTGATGCCGCTGACGGCTACGGCCCGACGGCCCACATCGGCCAGGGTGCGCGGGGTCTCCTCGTCGCTCACGAAACGCTGGCCGCGGAAGCTGAGGAAGACGACGATCGGCACCAGCATGGAGGCGATCAGCAGGATGGTGGGCGCGCCGCCCGGCCCACTGAACTGGGCCTGTGCGAGGTTGGTGTGCTCCTTGGCCAGCGGCGTGGACAGCAGTGCCGCCAGCGACATGCGGGCCTCTTCGTCGCCGAAGTCGGGTGCGGCCTCGGCGCCCTCGGTCAGACCGGTGGCCAGCTGACCGGCGCCGTCCTGCAGGCGCAGTGCGCCGTCGTTGAGCTGGGTGGCGCCGTCGGCGAGCTTCGCGACTCCGGCATCCAGGGTCACCATGCCGGTGGCGAGTTCGCCGGCGCCGTTGCGCAATTCCACGCCGCCGGCCGCGAGCCGGTCGACGCCGCTGCGGTACTGGGCGTTGGGATCGGTCAGCTGCGTCGCGATCTCCCGGCTGCCGGTCTGCATGCGATCCAGACCCGAGACGAGTTCCTTGACGGTCTCCAGCGCCGACGAGTTCGGCACGACGGCCTGGGCCTGATCGAGCAGGCGATTCACCTCGGCGAGCGGGATCTGCGAGGTCAGCCGCTCGATGCCGTCGGCGAGTTCGGTGGCGCCGGCGCCGAGCGTGTCGGTACCGGTCTGCAGGGTGAGCAGGCCGTCGGACAGGGTTCCGGCACCCTCGGCGAGCTTGGCGCTGCCGTCGCGGGCGCGGCCCACGCCGGGCGCGAGATCGTTGGTGACACCGGTGGAGAGGGTGGAGGTGCCCTCGGCGAGCTGGTTGGTGCCGTCGGCGAGCTGCTGTGATCCGTCGGCCGCGGTGCGCAGGCCGTCGGCCAGCTTCTGGGTGCCGTCGACCAGGGCGCCGGTGGTGGTGGACGAGACGCCCTTGAGGACGCTCGCGTAGATCTTCTCCATCGCCGAGGCGCCGATCGACGAGGCCTTCAGCGTGTTGTTGTCGTTGAAGGTGACGCTGATCAGCGCGGGCGCGGCCTCGGGCTTGGTGATGGTCTTCAGCGACTCGCTGAAGTCCTTCGGGATGTCGATGACGAAGTAGAAATCGTCCTCGTTCAGACCCCGGTAGGCGGTCTCCTTGTCGACCACCTGGAAATCGAGCGAGCCCGATTTCACCAGGTTGGCGGCGACGTTCGCGCCGGCATTCGTCTCGCCCGAGCTGTCGGTGAAGCCCACGTCCTGATTCACGACGGCCACCGGCATGTACTTCACCGTCTTGGTCGGATCCCAGAGCACCCACATGTAGATGGCGGAGACCACCAGGGGAACCAGGACCAGCACGGCGACAACGAGCCGGAGGAGTCTGGAACGCTGCAGGCCCGTTTTCAGGGTCGGAGTCGTCATGTCGTGTTCTTTCGGTTGCGGTGATGATCGCGTCGCCGTGGGACTGCGCCATTCGGGTAATTCCGACACAGGCTACCGGCCGGTACCCAGAAAGGGGTACTCGGAGCCGTCCGGGACCTGGTCAGAGCGCCTATGCTGCATCGGTGAGCGTCGATGCCGGTGCCGCCGACGAGCGGACCGCCTCGTCGCACGAAGGGAACGTCGAATGAACCTGGAGAAGGTGGTCTTCGGCTTCTTCGTGCTGCTGGCCGCGACCCTCAACTTCGGCTTCGTGGTGGGGAATCTGTCCGACCCGGAGCAGCACAGCGTGTACGAGCTCTTCGCCGCCATCACCGTCAGCCTCATCGCCACGGTGCTCAAGTTCGGTGACCGGACCCAGCTCGGCGCGGTGCACCTGGCGACCAGCCTGGTGGCCGACCTGCAGCTCGTCGCGGCCGTGGTCGTCTGGGTCTTCGCGACGGAGATCGCCGGCCACGCGATGAGCAGTTCGTCGACCGCCAGCGTCGTCTCCCTCGCGGCCGGCGCCCTCCTGGCGAATCTGGTCTCGGTGGTGCTGCTGGTGATCGAGACCGTCACCTTCCACCGGGGCTGATCCAGCCGTGGCCTCCGGCGACGACGCGCCCGCGCATTCCGGCGACGTGCGCACGGGCTTCGGCGGCGCGGCCTCGTGGGCGCCGCGCGAGACGACCACCTCGGGGCCGCGCGACGTCGAGGTCAATTCGGCGACGATCTTCGTGATCCTGCGCCGGATGCGGGCCCCGCTCATCACGATCATCGCGGTCTTCGCGATCGGCACGCTCGGGCTGACCCTGATCCCGGGCATCGACGAGGCCGGGCGGCGCGTCCACCTGACGCTGTTCGACTCGTTTTATGTGATGAGCTACACGGCCACGACGATCGGCTTCGGCGAGACGCCGTGGCCGTTCACCGTCGCCCAGCGGCTCTGGGTGCTCGTCTGCATCTATCTCACCGTCATCAGCTGGGCCTATGCGATCGGCACCCTGCTGTCGCTACTGCAGGATCGCAGCTACCGCCGGGTCCGCGCCGTGCAACGATTCCGGCGCAAGGTGCGCGCGCTGCGCGAACCCTTCCTGCTGCTGGCCGGCTACGGGCGCGCCGGGGAACTGCTGGTTCAGGCCTTCGACGAGATCGGTCAGCGCGTCGTGGTGCTCGATCCGGACGAGGACCGCATCGACCGGTTGGACCTGGGCTCGTTCCACGCGGACGTCCCGGGGCTCGCGGCCGACGCCGGCGACCCCTCGCGGTTGCGGCTGGCCGGCCTGCACAATCCGTACTGCGCGGGCGTGCTCGCGCTGACCGGGGACGATCAGGTGAACCTCTCGATCACGATGACCACGGGTCTGCTGCGGCCCGATCTGCCCGTCATCTCGCACACCATCTCCACCTCGGTGGCCGATCAGATGGCGGCGATCGGCGAGCCCACCGTCATCGATCCGTTCGACCGGTTCGGTGATCACCTGCGGCTCGCCCTGCAGTCGCCGGCCGGCTATCAGCTGCTGACTTGGCTGGAGAGCGGGCCGGGTGCGGCGCTGCCGCCGCGGGCACGACCGCCGGTCCCCGGCCGCTGGGTGATCTGCGGCTACGGTCGCCTGGGTCGCGAACTGATCCGGGATCTCGGCGGCGCGGGCACCGAGCTGACCGTGATCGAGCAGCGCCGCGAACAGCTGCCGAATGCGACGGCGGGCCTGACGGTGGTGATCGGCGACGCCGCCGACCCCGGGGTGCTCCGGCGCGCCGGGATCGAGGAGGCGGTCGGGCTGATCGCCGGCACCGCCGACGACGTGGTCAATCTGTCGATCCTCGCCGGGGCGCGCCGAATGAACGCGGACCTGTACCTGGCGGGCCGGCAGAACCGCGGGGCCAGTACCTCGCTGTTCGATGCGATGCACCTCGATGCCCGGTTGGTTCCCAGCGAAGTGGTGGCGCACGAGGTCTATGCGCGGATCAGCTCGCCGCTGCTGTGGCGTTTCGTCCAGCAGCTGCCGGCGCGGGACGAGGCCTGGTCGGCCGCCCTCATCGAGCGGTTGGTGGCCCAGTGCGGCACCGTGCTACCGGTGCTGTGGAAGGTCCAGTTCGACGCCGAACGCGCTCCGGCGCTCACCGCGGCACTGGACGACGGCGGTGTCCGGCTCGGTGACCTGCTGCGTCGTCCGGAGGATCGCGACGAGATGCTCAAGGTGGTGCCGCTGCTGCTGGTGCGCGCCGACGGCAGCGACCTCGCGGCGCCGGGCGACGAGGAGATCGTGCGGGCCGGTGATCAGATCCTCTTCGCCGGCGGCGGCCGGGAGCGCCGGGGCCTGGAGGCGACCCTGGTGGTCGACTCCACAGCGTCCTATGTGCTGACCGGGACGCGGATCCCGGCCGGGACGGCCTGGCGGCGCCTGGTGCGGGCGCGCCGGGGGATCAGCCGCCCCCGCTCCGGAGTGTGAACAGCCGGATCGTGGTTGCCGCGGCCCGGCGCAGATTCTCCGGTCCGGCGGCGAGGGCGTCGGCCTTCCCGGCCGGGGCGCGCAGGATCGGCACCACCGCGTCGAAGACCTCGGCCAGTGCGGGCTCCGCGGCGGCCTCGATCCGGCCGGCGAAGGCGATCACCGGGACACCGTGACGGCGGGCGACGGCGGCGACGCCGGCGGGCGTCTTGCCCGCGAGCGTCTGCGCATCCAGTGAGCCCTCGCCGGTGAACACCAGATCGGCACCGCGGAGCTGCGCCTCGAGTCCGACGGCGTCGATCACGGTCTCGACTCCGCTGCGCCGCACCGCGCCGATCGCGAGCAGCGCGAAGCCCAGCCCGCCGGCGGCCCCGGAGCCGGGCGCAGCGCGCACGACGGTCCCGGTGGCCCGCTCCAGCGCATCGGCGAACCGTGCCAGCGCGCCGTCGAGTCGGGCGAGCGCGGCCGACGGCTCGCCGTCGGCCGGTCCCAGTTTCTGCGGTCCGAAGACGGCCGTGGCGCCGTCGCCGCCGAGCAGGGGATTGGTCACGTCGCAGGCGAGGGTGATCGTCGTGCGCCGCAGGCGCGGATCGAGGCCGCTCAGGTCCACCGAAGCGACCTCGGCCAGCCGGCCCGGTTCGGGCGGGACCTCCCGCCCGGTGGGATCGAGCAGCCGCGCGCCGAGCCCGACCAGCAGGCCGGCGCCCGCGTCGCCGGTACCGGTGCCGCCCAAGCCGATGAGCAGGTCGCGCGCACCGGCGTCCAGCGCCGCGCGGATCAGGTCGGCGGCGCCGATCATGTTGCCGCGCAGCAGATTCCGCTCGCCGGGCGGCACCAGCGCCAGCCCGACGGCCGCGGCGACCTCGATCACCGCCCCGTCCCCGGCGAATCCGATGACCGCGTCTATCGGGGCGCCGAGCTGGTTCCGCGCGGTGACCCGGACCCGCCGCCCGCCCCGGGCGCCGATCACCGCGTCGACGGTGCCCTCGCCGCCGTCGGCCATCGGGATCTGGAGGCACTGCGCGGCCGGCAGCACGTCGTGCACGCCCGCGGCCATCGCCGCGGCCGCCTCGACGGCGGACATCGATTCCTTGAACGAGTCGGGAGCAAGCACGATCCTCACCCCGCCATGATCGACCGGCGCCCGTTCGGTGTGTCGCTTATCGCTCCGATCAGCGTTTCGCCGAGCCGGACGTGCCGGCGCGGATCGCCCGGCCCGAAACCGCGGTGTGTGCCGCGCGGGTCGACCTACGCTCGGGTCATGACTGCCGCACCGATCCTCCCGGGAGCCGTTCAGCGCTTCGTCGCCGCGATCAACGACGCCGACACCGAGGCCTTCGTCGCCGTATTCGCCGACGACGGCTACGTCGACGACTGGGGCCGCCGGCTCGTCGGGCGCGAGGGCGTGGCGAGCTGGGCGGCCTCGGATGCGATCGGCGCGGGCGCCCGCATGACGATTCTGTCCGCGGGAATCACCGGCGACACGGTGACCACCCGATTCGCGTGGCGCAGCCGTGTCTTCAACGGTGAATCGACGGGGATCTTCGTGCTGAACGGCGACCAGATCGCGAGCTTCACCATCCCGCCGCACTGACCCCCGGCGGTGTGCGGTCCGTCGTCGGGCCGGGCCGGTGACCAGTCCCAGGTCCGGCCGCGCGACCGGGTCCCGGCTGATTATTCCGATCAGACCGACGAGGACTAGGCTTCGGCGTGTCGATCAACGTGAGGAACCAGCCATGACGTCCACGGAGACCACCGCGGAGAACACCGAACTCGCCGCGCGCCTCGGTCACTACTATGTGATGGAGCACGAGTACATCGTCGGCCGCGAGAAGGTCCGCGAGTACGCCCGCGCGGTGCAGGACTATCACCCGGCGCACTGGGACGAGGCCGCGGCCGCCGCCCTCGGCTACTCGGGTCTCGTCGCCCCGCTGACCTTCACCTCGATCCCGGCGATGGCGGCCAACCAGAAGCTGATGCAAGAGGTCGTCGTCGGCTACGAGACCTATGTGCAGACCGAGCAGGTCTTCGAGCAGTACCGGCCGATCGTCGTGGGCGACGTCCTGCGCACCGACGTCGAGTTCTCCGGGCTGCGCCGGGTGGCCGGCAAGGACATGATCACCATCACCAACACCTTCGTCGACCAGCACGGTGAGACGGTGCACCGGATGCACACCACCGTGGTCGGCGTCTCGGCCGACGAGGTGGATCCGGGGATCTCCGAGGCCGTCTCGAAGGTGATGATGCACGACGTCGACATCCTGTCGGTCGAAGCCGCCGCCGCCGACTACGTCAAGACCGTGCGCGAGGGCGAGGCGCCCGCCGATTCGCGCGCCGTGGCCACCCGCACCGTCGGATCACGCTCCTTCGACGGCCTCGCCAAGGGCGATCTGCTGCCCGAGCACCACACCAAACTCTCGCGCGGGGATCTGGTGAACTACGCCGGCGTCTCCGGCGATGCGAACCCGATCCACTGGGACGAGTCGATCGCCAAGCTGGCCGGTCTGCCCGACGTGATCGCCCACGGCATGCTCACCATGGGGTTGGGTGCCGGTGTCATCTCCGACTGGTCCGGCGATCCCGGCGCGGTCAGCCGGTATGCGGTGCGGCTCTCGGCGCCGGCCGTGGTGCCCGCCGACGGCCGGGGCGACATCGCCTACGGCGGCAAGATCAAGTCGCTCGACCCGGAGACCCGCAGCGGTGTGGTGATCCTGACGGCCAAGGCCAACGAGAAGAAGATCTTCGGCATGGCCACCCTGGAACTGCGCTTCTCCTGACCACCGGCCCGGCCAGCCGGGCGTGCGAACGAGGCAAGCCCGGTCGGGCCGCAGGTGATCCGGCCCGACCGGGCTTCGTCCTCTTTGCGCCGTCGTCGCTGTGTCGTCGTCTCTGCGCCGTCGTCGCTGTGTCGTGGTCGCTGCGCCGAACGGCAGTCGCTTCAGGCGCCGATGGCCGGACCGATCGTCGACCAGCTGTCGCGCATCAGGCGCTCGAACAGCTGCCAGGTGTGCGCGCCGGTGTCCAGCGACCGGTAGGTGTGCCGCACCCCGGCACCGTTCAGCGCCGCCGACATCGACCGGGTGCACATCTGGCTGAAGGCCTCGACCTGCGACGGTCCGGCGTACAGCGCCGGGCCCTGGGCGCCGCCGTCGGCCTCGCCGGCGATCCCGCTGCCGCTGCCCAGATACACGGCCTTGCCGCGCAACCGACCCGGATGCAGCGACGGGTCGTGATCGTTCCAGCCCGGGGAGCCGGGGGCGCCGAAGATCGCGTAGGCGTTGCCGCCGCCGAAGGCCATGGTGATCGGCACCGCGACCTGGCCCACCAGCGAGGTGATGGCCGGGCAGCCGCTGTATGCGCCGACCGCCTGGTACCGGTTGCCGCTGCGGCCGGCCAGATCCAGTGCGGCCGGTGCCGTGTGGCTCAGTCCGGCGATCGCGGCCCGGCCGGTGGTCTGCAGCGGTCCGGCGATCGCCGCGGGCAGTTCGTAGCGCAGATACCGCTCCCAGGCGCCGGCCGAGTAGTACTCGTAGCCGCCGCCGAGCGGAGACACCACGGTGACTTGCTTGTCGGCGAAGAAGCTCCGGTAGTTGGTCATCCGGAGCCAGCTGTCGCCGTCGGTGCCGCCAGATCGTCCGTTGAGCAGGTAGAAGACCGGCGCGGCGCCACCGCCGCGCGGGCGCAGCACCTGGTTCACCACGGTGCGGCGCAGCGCGGGGGAGTAGACGCGGACCAGGGACAACTGGCCGTCGACGCGCTGGATGCTCTGGACGGTGGCCGGTGCCGCGGTGGCGGTGCCCGCCGGCACCGTCAGCGACGCGGCAACGGTGCCGGCGGCCAGGATCGCACCGACGATGCGGGACCGGAACCGGCGGGATCGTCGAGTTTCGATGAGAGACTTCACTCGAATCACTGTGCCGTACGCGAGACGGTCGCGGCCAATCGGCTCACCAGGTCGACACCATTTCGTTGCCGGCCTGTCCCTCGTTCGACCTCATGACGGCGGAGTCGGCCGGAGCGGCGCTCACCCGGTGGCGACGATCAGCGGTACCAGCAGTTCGGCGGCCGTCCAGCCGCCGTGATGGCCCGGCATCAGCGTCTCGAAGGGCTCGGCGATGCTGCGGGTCAGCAGCACATCGCGGCGGGCGACGGCGACGACGTCGCCGATGCGGGAGGCCACCGACGGCGCCACCTCGGTGCCGAACCAGCCCGCGGCGAGCACATCCTCGCGGGTGGCGACGTGGGCGTGATCGGCCAGGGCCGCCGACCAGCGGGCCGCGACCTGTGCGGCGGAGCCGGGCTCGGCGTAGACGTGCCGCACGCGCGCCTCGCCGGCGACTGCGCGAGTGCCCGCGGTCAGCTCCGGGTTCGTGTCGATGTCGATGCGCGGGCCCGGGGTGATCATGCCGTGGTCGCCGGTCACCACGAGCGTTGCGCGGGGCGGCACTGCGGCGACGATGCTGCGCACGGCCTCGTCGATCAGCCGGAGCCGCTCGAGCCATTCGGGGGTGCCCGGTCCCCACCGGTGGCCGGCCGCATCGAGGTCGGCGAGATAGGCGTAGACCAGCCGGGGCGCGGCGGCGGGCTCGCTCAGCACCTGCTCGACGGCGGCGAGCACCTCGGCCGGTCCCGCTGCACCCCGGTAATCGGCCGGATCGCCGTACGCGGCGACGGTGAGTCCACTGTCCCGGAAGGCGCCGGGCATGATGTGCGTCACGGCCGTGCCGTCGCGGACGAGCGTGTCGAACACCGACGGCAGGGGCTGGATCAGGCGCGGCGGGAAGAGCTCGATCGCGTCCGGCCCGCGGGCCGAGTCGAGCGTCCAGCGCAGGGTGTTGAGTGTGTGCGCGGCGGACGGCTCGAGATCGCAGGGTGCGAAGCTGTAGCCGATGACGCCGTGCCGGCCGGGGCCGGTTCCGGTGCCCAGGCTGGTCAGACTGGTCGCGGTGGTCGACGGAAAGCCCGCCCGGATCGCCATCACCCGGTGCTGCGCCAGCGTCGGCGCGAACACCGAATGCGGTTGCAGCAGAACATCGCCCAGTCCGTCGACGAGCAGGATGATGACGGTCTCGCTGTCCGGGATCGGCAGGCTGCGGTGGTCGCCGGCGCCGAGTGCCCCGGCCGCCGAGCCGAGCAGGTCGGCGAGCGTCGGGCTGCCCAGCCAGGCGGAGGGAAGGATCTCGTCGAAGGGGCCCATGTCCACCGACGCTACGTCGTCGCACCGCATGCGGGGACCGGGGCGGGGCGAGTCCGACGAACCGGACGCGCCGCGCCGCGGATCGGTACGGCGCCCGGCCGCCGGCGCCGAGGACGGCTCGGCACCGGGTTGACCGGTGTAACAGGCGTCTCACCTGCGCCTACGCGCGGTTGTCGGAGGTCGGGTGCATGATCCGGATATGAACACCCCGCAGCGCGCATGTCAGGGCGGCCCCCGGTCCACCATCCTGCAGGCGGCCGTCAGTCTGGTCGATCAGCTGATCGAGGACGGCGAGGATCTCCATCTCGACGGCCGGGTGATCGGCGCGAGCAGCGCCAGCCGGGTCGACGCGGTGAATGATCTGTACCGTGCGCTCGGGCTGGAGCTTCGGCCGGACGTCGTGGATCTGGCCAGGGCGCGGCGCGACAGTCTGGAGCAGGGACTGTCGCCGCAGTGGCTCCGCGACGCCATGCATGCGCTCATCCGCCGGCGCACCGTACCCTCGTAGCCGTGGTTGATCTCGCATATGTCATCGCCGGCTCGGAAGCGACCGGCGGTGCCGGTCTGCAAGCGGATTTGAAGACCTTTCAGGAACTGGGGGTCTACGGCGTCGGCACCATCACCTGCATCGTCTCCTTCGACCCGGAGAACGACTGGGCGCACCGCTTCGTGCCGATCGCCCCGGATGTGATCGCCGATCAGATGCAGGCCGCGACCGCGGCGCATCCCCTGGAGGTGGTCAAGATCGGCATGCTCGGTACGCCGGCCACCATCGACGCGGTCGCCGTCGGCCTGGCCCGGCAGCCGTGGCGGCACGTCGTGCTCGACCCGGTGCTGATCTGCAAGGGTCAGGAGCCGGGCGCCGCCCTGGACACCGACACGGCACTGCGGGAGAAGATCCTGCCGCTGGCCACCGTGGTGACCCCGAACCTGTTCGAGGCCACCGTGCTGTCCGGGATGGACGAGATCGTCTCGGTGGAGCAGCTCATCGAGGCCGCGCAGCGAATCCATGCCCAGGGCCCCGCCCATGTGCTGGCCAAGGGCGGCGTCGACCTTCCCGGCGAGGACGCCGTGGACGTGCTGTACGACGGCGACCAGGTCGCCGTGTTCCGGACACCGAAGATCGGCTGGGAGCGCGTGTCTGGCGCCGGCTGCACGCTGGCCGCGGCGATCACCGCGGAACTGGCGAAGGGTGCGGAGGTGGAGAGCGCCGTGGAGTTCGCGAAGGAATTCGTCACCGCCGGGATCGCCGGCCGGGTCAGCGCCGCGACGCCGTTCGACACCGTCTGGCAGGGTGCCTATGTGGAGCAGCTGGCGCTCGACCAGGACTGAACGGACGACCCGGAACTAAGCGGACGACCGGGACTGAACGGACGACCCGGGACTGAACGACGATTGGAGCCGGGACGATCAGGTGCCGGGACGCCACCGCTTGGCGTACTCGTCCACATACTCCTGGCCGGTGAGAAGCTGGATCTCGTTCATCAGCCGGTCGGTCACCGTGCGCATCAGGGCGCGCTGTTCGTCCGGATCGGACGGGACGTCGTACTCGATCGGGTCGATGGGTTTGGCGAACTTCACCTGCACCCGGTCGGTGTGCCAGCGGAACGGTCCGGGCGGGCAGACCTTGTCGGTCCCGACCACGCCGACCGGAATGATCGGGACGCCGGCCGCGAACGCGGTCCGGACCAGGCCGGTGCGTCCCCGGTAGAGCCGCCCGTCGGGCGAGCGGGTGCCCTCCGGATACATGCCGACCAGACGACCCTCGTCGAGCAGCCGCGTCGCGGTCTCGAGTGCCGCGGACGCGGCGTCGCCGCCGGTGCGATCGAGCGGCACCTGTCCGGTCTGGGTGTAGAAGAACTTCTGCAACTTCCCCGAGATACCGGGCGCGGTGAAGTAGTCGCCTTTGGCGAGATAGGAGATCCGGCGCGGCACCACCAGGGGGACGAAGAGCCAGTCGGCGATCGAGAGGTGATTGCCCGCGAGCAGCGCCGGACCGTCGGCCGGGATGTTCTCCAGGCCCTCGACGGTCGGCCGGTTCAGCAGCCGGATGGTCGGACCCACCGAGACGTGTTTGACGAGCCAGTACAGGAGTCCTTGATCGCCGTGTGCGGTGTCGCCCATGGCGCAGAACTTACCCGATGGTCAGGAAGGCGCATCCGGGAGGTTCGGCCGGTCCGGTGGTGTGCCGGGCCGACCCGGCCCGGTCGCCGCCGGGCCGGCCGTACCGGCGCCCGGGCTATGCGGTGAGTACGCGGCGGAGGACCTCGGCCTCGCTGATCAGGGGTTCCTTCGTCGCGGTCAACAGGGTGAGCGGGCCCTGCTCGGCCAGGGCGCGCAACCCGGCCAGCGCTTCGATGTGCTCGTCATCGGTGGTCAGTTCGGTCCGGTACCTGGCCGCGAAATCGTCGAACTTGGCCGGGTCGTGGGCGTACCACTTGCGCAGGTCCGTCGACGGTGCGACGGTCTTGCACCAGTCGGTGAGGGCCGCGCGTTCCTTGCTGATGCCGCGCGGCCACAGCCGGTCGACCAGCACGCGGGCCCCGTCGCCGGGTTCGGGATCGGCGTAGATGCGGCGAACTCGGATCTCATTCATCGGGGTCTCCTTCCCGTTGCGCGGACGATTCGGCCCGCGGCCGACCGACGCCGGCGATGGCCTCGGCCCGGTGCAGCACCGCCTCCAGCATGGCGGGCGTCAGCCGTCCGGTGAAGGTGTTGTGCTGGCTGACGTGAAAGCAGCCGAGAACGGTCAGCTGGCGCCCGTCCGGGTGCGTCACCACCAGTTCCGCTCCGTGCGCGAAGCGCGGTCGTGGTCGCGGCACCGCCCAGCCGGCCTCGGTGAGCACCGCCCACAGTGCCTGCCAGCCGAAGGCGCCGAGGACTACCACCGCGCGCAGTGTCGGTGCCAGCAGTTCCAGTTCCCGGGCCAGATAGGGCGCGCAGGTGCGCCGTTCCCGGGGTGTCGGCTTGTTCTGCGGCGGGGCGCAGTGCACCGGTGACGAGACGCGCGCGTGCCGCAGTTGCAGCCCGTCGTCGATCGACGTCGCCGTCGGCTGATTGGCCAGACCGGTGGCGTGCATGGCGGCGTAGAGGAAGTCGCCCGAGCGGTCGCCGGTGAACATCCGCCCGGTGCGGTTGGCGCCGTTCGCGGCGGGTGCGAGCCCGAGGATCAGGATCGATGCGTCGGCGGGTCCGAAACCGGGAACCGCCCTGCCCCAGTAGGTTTCCTCGGCGAAGGCGGCGCGTTTGACCGCCGCGACCTCCTCCCGCCAGGCCACCAGGCGCGGGCATGCGAAACAGGTGGGGATCAATCGGTCGAGGGCGGCGATGTCGGGCATCGCCGGTGCGCGATCCGGCGCATGGGTGCCCGTCGAGCTCATGGGTCCACCGTAACCCGGGTATGCCTAACTCTCTCTGCGGTATTTCTTGTGCCTAACCCGCTTTGCGGTATTTCTTGTGCATAGCCTGTTTGGAGACGCCGAGCAGCATGCCGATCTCGGCCCACGACAGCCCCGCATTGCGGGCGCGTCGCACGGCGACCTCTTCGAGTCGGCTGAGGTCGCGGCGCAGGGCCGCGACGCGGGTGAGTTCTTCGATCGGCGTTTCCGGGCCGTCACCGGGGTCGTCGAATCCGGTCTTCATGTCTCCAGGGTGTGCCGCGCGGGACCAATCCGTCAACCATGGTTGACGATCTGCGACGCGGCCCCCGGTGTGGGCCGGTGGCACCGAGGGGCCGATCCGGGTGCGGCGCACCTGGCAGAATGGGGACGGATTCGAGGGCGAGAGGAGACCGTCGCATGCGTATCGGTGGAACCCGGCGCGGTCGGTGGCTGCGCTCCATGGCGGCGATCGTCGCCGTACTCGGTGCGGCCGCGGGGTTCGCGCCCGCCACGCCCGCCTCCGCGGCTCCCGCACCGGTGCTCGGGATGTCACTTCCTCCGGGCACGGCGGGGCTCACGCCGGATCTGACGATCGCCTACACGCTGGCGGCGCGGGACGCGCACGCGGCAGGTGTGCCGCTGCGGATCAACTCGGGCAAGCGCAGTCGCGCTCAGCAGCAGGCGCTGTGGGACGAGGCGCTGGCCACCTACGGCAGTGCGGCGGCGGCGCGCCGGTGGGTGCTCCCGCCCGGCGAGTCCACGCATGTGTCCGGTCGGGCGATCGACGTCGCCCCGTTGGCGGGTGCCTCCTGGCTGGCTCGCCACGGTGCCCGGTACGGGCTGTGCCGGACCTTCGACAACGAGTGGTGGCATTTCGAGCGGGTGGCACTGCCCGGCGGGACCTGTCCGCCGAGGCTCGCCGACGCCTCCCGCCGATCGCGCCGTTGACGTGGTCTTTGTCACCGTATTTCGGCAATCGACAACCTGATGCGTAAGGATGGACCGGTGCCTGAGTACCTCTCCTATGAAGAATTCGGCCGCGCCTTCTTCGAGATCGCGGTGACCGAGAAGCGTATCGGCGCAGCATTCGCGGCGATCGCCGGCGAAGAATTCCAGGTGGGACCGCTGCCGGCCGGTCCGGGCGGCGTCGTCAAGGTCGTGGCCGACGTACGGATCGCCGAACCGGAGATCACCCGGCACGTCGACGAGCTCATCACCTTCACCGTGCAACTCCCGCTGGCCATCGGCCTGCTCATCGACCTGAAACTCGATCGCATCCAGTACGACGTGGACGGACTGATCACGCTGCCGCTCACCGTGCGTTGCGCCGCTCCGCTGGAACTGCGCATCGAGGTCGACCCGCCGGCGCCCCGGGACGTCTTCGTCGACGTGGCCTCGCGGAACATGCGCGGCGAGATCATCCGGAACCTGGCGCAGGTCGATGCGGAGATCCGCCGGGTCATCGCCAAGACCGTCGCCGAGGAGATCGACAAGCCCGAGGTGCGGGCCGCCCGCTACATCGACGTCGCGACGGAACTGGCCAAGGCGCTCGAAGGCGGTGTCGAGGAGGAGGCCGAGGCCGTCGCCGAGGTCTCCGGGATCGTCGAAGAGGCCACCGCCCAGACATTGGAGCATGAAGAGGCCGCGATCGGCCGACTCGCCGAATAGCCGGGCCGCGGCGCCTGCGGCGAACCGGCCGCGGTGCCACACTGGACGCATGGCGACCGACGACTCCCAGGCCGATGTTCCCCAGCAGTCTGACACCGGCGAGCGAGGCAGCTACGTTCTGATCGATCAGCCTTACGAGCGCGACACCAGGTACATCGAGACGCGCATCACCGCCGACGGGCGCGACGGCTACCCGGCCGAACCCGGCCGGTACCGGCTCGTCGTCTCCTATGCCTGTCCGTGGGCCAACCGCGCGATCATCGTGCGCCGACTGCTGGGTCTGGAGGACGCGATCTCGATGGGCGTCTGCGGGCCGACGCACGATCGCCGGTCCTGGACCTTCGACCTGGATCCGGGCGGGGTGGATCCGGTGCTGGGGATTCCGCGCCTGCAGGACGCCTATTTCGCGCGCATCCCGGGCTACGAGAAGGGCATCACCGTCCCGGCCATCGTCGACGTGCCGTCCGGTGCGGTGGTGACCAACGACTTCCCGCAGATCACCCTCGACTTCTCCACGCAGTGGAAGCCCTGGCATCGGCCGGGCGCCCCCGACCTCTACCCGGAGGACCTGCGCGCGGAGATCGACGAGGTGAACGCGCTGGTCTACCGCGACGTGAACAACGGTGTCTACCGGTGCGGCTTCGCCGGCTCGCAGGAGGCCTACGACGCCGCCTACGACCAGCTCTTCGGCCGGCTGGACTGGTTGTCGGAGCGGTTGGCCACCCGGCGCTACCTGGTCGGCGACACCATCACCGAGGCCGACATCCGGCTGTTCACCACGCTGGCCCGGTTCGACCCGGTGTATCACGGTCACTTCAAGTGCAATCGGCAGAAGCTCTCGGAGATGCCGGTGCTCTGGGCGTACGCGCGGGACCTGTTCCAGACCCCGGGGTTCGGCGACTGCATCGACTTCGACCACATCAAGCGCCACTACTACCAGGTGCACCGCGACATCAATCCGTCCGGCATCGTGCCGAAGGGGCCGGAGCTGGCGAACTGGCATCACCCGCACGGTCGCGCGGCACTGGGCGGATCGCCGTTCGGCGATGGAACCCCGCCCGCGCCGCTGTCGGTGCCCGGCCGCTGAATTCGGCCGGCTGAGTTCGGTCGGCTGAGTTCGGCCGCTCAGCTCCGCTGCACGGCGGCGCACAGCTGCGCGAGGAGCGCGGGATCGGCGGGGTAGGGCGTGTTGAAACCGAGCCGGTCGACCACGCCGTCGTAGCGGCGGTGCAATTCCCCCGCCGCGTCCGCCGGATCGGTCACCGTGACCGCGATCGCGTCGATCAACTCGTCGTCGATCAGCCCGGCCATCTGCGCCCAGTCCCCGCTGCGCGACAGCTCGCGCAGCCGGGGGCCGAGGTCGGCCCGATCGTGACGCGCCAGGATGGGCCAGTACGCGGTGGTGGACCCGTAGAAGCCGATCTGCCGGGCCACCGCGCTCCGGGCCGCCGCGCGGGCCGCCTCGTCGGCGCCCACGATGACCATCGCCGAGTGATGGATCTCCGGGAGCTCGCGCGCGCTCGCGGCGGCGCCGGCGTGCAACTGCGGCACGGTGCATTCGCGCAGGTACTCGGGCGTGCACAGCGGATGAGACAGGAAGCCGTCGGCCACCTCCCCGGCCACCCGGGTCAGCACCGGACCCACCGCGGCCAGCCAGATCGGCGGCGGTCCGAAGCCGGCGACCTGCTGCGGATCGGGTCGGAACAGCGGTGGCATCAGGGTGTGCGTGTAGAACTCGCCGCGGTGATCGAGCGGGCGGCCGTGATCGGTCCAGGCTGCCCAGATCTCCCGCGTCGCCACCACCAGATCGCGCATCCTCGCGGCCGGCCGGCTCCACGGCATCCCGTAGCGGCGAGTGATGTGCGCGCGCACCTGGGTGCCCAGGCCGAGGATGAAGCGCCCGCCCGAGTAGGCCTGCAGATCCCAGCCGAGGGTCGCCAGCAGCAGGGGATTGCGAGCGAAGGCGACGGCGATCGACGTCCCCAGGCTCACCTCGCGGGTGTGCTCGGCGGCCAGCAGGAGCGGCAGAAAGGGATCGTGCGCGCCCTCGAAGGTCCAGATTCCGCGGTAGCCGGCGGATTCGGCGTCGCGGGCCGCGGCGGCGATACCGGTCAGCCCGGTGGTGAGGGTGATGTCGACCTGCACCCGGCCGACTGTAGCCGGGGGACGTGACGGCCGGGTGGGAACAACGGGGACGGCGCGGCTGTTGAACCCTCTGGGCAACAGTCTTCGGGAAGCAGGTGTCGCGGAATTGCGGTTCGGGCGCAGTCAGACGTTCGCCGCACTGACCGTACCCAACTTCCGCCTCTATGTCGGTGGCGCCTTTGTCTCCAATATAGGCACCTGGATTCAGCGCGTCGCCCAGGACTGGCTGGTGCTGCAGCTCTCGCACGGCAGTGCCGTGGCGGTCGGCATCACCACCGCACTGCAGTTCCTGCCGGCTCTGCTGCTGTCCCCGGTCGGCGGCCTGCTGGCCGATCGGGTCGACAAGCGCAAGCTGCTTATCTTCACCCAGTCGTGGATGGCGCTGTCGGCGCTCGCCCTCGGTGCCCTCGCCGTCACCGGTGTCGCCCAGACCTGGCACATCTACATCTTCGCCTTCGTCTTCGGGATCGGCTCGGCGCTCGACGCCCCCGCGCGCCAGGCCTTCGTCTCCGAAGTGGCCGGCGCCGAATACCTGAAGAATGCGATCGGGCTGAACAGCTCGTCGTTCAACGCCGCGCGGCTGATCGGCCCGGGAATCGCCGGTCTGGTGATGGCGTCGGCGGGCGCCGGCTGGGCCATCCTCACCAACGCCGTCAGCTATCTGGCGTTCCTGCTCGCGCTGATGCTGTTGCGCCGCGATGCGCTCACCCCCACCGAGCCGCTGCCCCGGGCGCGCGGTCAGCTCCGCGAGGGTTTCGACTACGTTCTGGCCCGCGCCGACCTGGTGGTGGCGCTCGGCATCGCCTTCGCGGTCGGCACCTTCGGAATGAACTTCCAGATGACGATGGCGCTGATGGTGCGCAACCAGTTCCAGCTGGGCGCGGACGTCTACGGCCTGCTCGGCTCCCTGATGGGCGCCGGCTCATTGCTCGGTGCCCTCCTGGCCGCACGTCGCGGTCGGGTGCCCAGCCTGCGCTTCCTGGTCGGGATGTCCGCGCTGGTCGCGGTGATCATCACCGTCTCGGGGCTGGCCCCGAGCTATCTCTGGTACGCGGTCAGCCTCCCGGTCACCGGCCTGACGGTGCTGCTGACGCTGACCGCCGCCAACATGTACATCCAGACCAGTGTCGACCCGCAGGTCCGCGGCCGGGTGATGGCCCTCTACATGACGGTGCTGATGGGCGGCACGCCGATCGGTGCACCGCTGCTGGGCTGGCTCGCCGAACTCTTCGGCCCGCGAGCACCGCTCGTCGGCGGAGGACTGCTGCAACTGGTCACCATCGCACTGGTGGTCGGCGGCGTGCAGCTCCGCGGTCGACGGGCCGGTCGCGGTGGCGTCCTGCGGCCCGCCGCGGTACCCGAGATCCGCGGTGAGCGCGTCGCCGCCGTCCCGGACCCGGCCGGGGACGATCAGGAGGTCGGTGTCAGACCGATCAGCACCGCGATCAACGAGCCGCCCAGCACCGCAACGGCCACCACGACGGCCCACATCGTCACGATCAGCGAGAACCACAGGGTCTTGAGGTAGACGGGCATGAAGGCGGCCAGTAGCGGCTGCCGCTTGGCATCCGGGGTGACCCGGGAGGTGAACGCCGTGATCAGTTTGGTGGCGCTCCAGAGATTGCCGACCTTCCACAACTGCCCCCGGCCGCTCGTCGCGATGGCCGCGAGATCGGAGAGCTCGGTGTTCGACCGGACATCGCCGACGTAGTCCTTGGCCTGGTGCAGCAGATTCTCCGGGTGCTCGATCGCGCGAGTCAGCGGGGCCAGCCGCCGGTGCACCAGAAACGGCAAGGCGACGGCCGGCAGGCAGAGCAGGATCACGATGATGACCCCGAGTGGGATCCGCCACTGATCGGCGTGCTGCCAGGACGCCGCCCCGACGATCATGGCGACCAGGCCGATCAGCGCGGCCAGGGTGGCGATCGCGAAGATCAGGCCGCGCAGCCCGCGACCGGTGATCACCAGCGACCTGGCGAGTCGTTCGGCCGCGAGCGCGCGTTTGCCGCGTTCGGCCGTCGACAGCTCGGCATCCGGGCCGATCACCGGCGCCCCAGCGGCGGGGGCGGCGGCGGGCAGCGGCGGCTGATCGGCCCCGAACAGGCCCGCGGCGACGTCGCCTGGCGCGTCGGTGGAATCGGGCATGGCTCACTGTAACCGCCGCCGGAGCGCCGGGTACCGTGGCGCGCGTGTCGGAACTCAAGTCGATCAATGCCCGCATCGCACAGGAGCTGGCGGTGGACCAGGCCCGCGTCGCCGCGGCCGTGAAACTGCTCGATGACGGCGCCACCGTGCCGTTCATCGCCCGCTACCGCAAGGAGGCCACCGGCAGCCTGGACGATGCGCAGTTGCGCACCCTGGACGAGCGGCTCGGCTACCTGCGCGAGCTCGACGAGCGCCGGGCCGCGGTGATCGCCTCGATCGAAGAGCAGGGCAAACTGACCGAGCAGCTGCGCGGCGCGCTGCTCGCGGCCGACACGAAGGCCCGCGTCGAGGACATCTACCTGCCGTACAAGCAGAAGCGGCGAACCAAGGCGCAGATCGCCCGGGAGGCCGGTCTCGCCCCGCTCGCCGAGGCATTGCTCGCCGACCCGGCGCTGGTCCCCGAGGAGGCGGCCGCCGGCTATCTGGGCGAGGACGTGCCCGACGCGGCCGCCGCACTGGACGGCGCCCGGCACATCCTGATCGAGAAGGCCGGTGACGATGCCGACCTGGTGGGTGCGATCCGCGAGAAGTTCTGGACGGCCGGCCGGCTGACCACGGGCGTGAAGTCCGATGAGGTGGCCGCGACCGCGGCCGCGCAGAAATTCCGCGACTACTTCGAGTTCAGCGAGGCGCTGCCGGCGATGCCCAGCCACCGCGTGCTGGCCGTGTTGCGCGGCGAGAAGGAGGGCGTGCTGACCCTCTCCTTCGATGGCGGCGCCGAGGACTCCGAGGAGGAGTACATCGCGATGGTGGCCCGGACACTGGGCATCGACCGCGCGGCCGGCGGCGCCGCCACGCCGTGGCTGGCGACGACGGCACGCTGGGCCTGGCGCACCAAACTGCTCATTTCGGCCACCATCGATGCCCGCCTCACCTTGCGCAGCCGGGCCGAGGAGCAGGCCGTCGCCGTCTTCGCCACCAACCTCAAGGACCTGCTGCTGGCCGCACCGGCCGGCACCCGCCCGACCCTCGGCCTGGACCCGGGCTACCGGACGGGGGTCAAGGTCGCGGTGGTCGACGGCACCGGCAAGGTCCTGGACACGGCGGTGATCCACCCGCACAAGCCGGCCGCCCAGTGGGACCGGGCCAAGTCGTCGCTGGCCGCCCTGATCGCCGCGCACGACGTGGAACTGATCGCGATCGGCAACGGCACCGCCTCCCGGGAGACCGATGCCCTGGCGGCCGAACTGATCGCCGACCTGCGCAAGGCGGGTGCTGCGGCGCCGGCGAAGGCCGTCGTCAGCGAGGCGGGCGCCTCGGTGTACTCCGCCTCCGAATACGCCTCGCAGGAACTGCCGGACATGGACGTCTCGCTGCGCGGTGCGGTCTCGATCGCCCGGCGCCTGCAGGATCCGCTGGCCGAGCTGGTGAAGATCGACCCCAAGTCGATCGGCGTGGGCCAGTACCAGCACG
>CAZEOP010000025.1:16296-25508 GCA_964513715.1 uncultured Gordonia sp. | reverse complement strand
CCACCGACACCGACTGGAACCTGGACCTGGCGCACCCGGCGGCCACCCGCGCCGACATCGACTACATCCTGGAGCGGGTGAACGCCGAGCTGGTCACCGAGCTGACGCACGACGACATCGAGGGCGTCTACGCCGGGCTGCGCCCGCTGCTGGCCGGCGAGGATGCGAACACCTCGGCCCTCTCGCGCGAGCACGCCGTGGCCGCGGTGACGCCCGGCCTGATCTCGATCGCCGGCGGCAAGTACACCACCTACCGGGTGATGGGCGCCGATGCCGTCGACGCGGCCGCCGAGTACATCCCGGATCGGGTCGGCCATTCGATCACCGAGCGGGTGCCGCTGGTCGGTGCGGACGGCTACTTCGCGCTGATCAACCAGTGCGAGCATCTGGGCCACCAGTACGGTCTGCACCCGTACCGGGTGCGCCGGCTGCTGAACCGCTACGGATCGCTGCTTGACGAGGTGCTGTCGCTGGCCGCCGACGATGCCTCGCTGCTGGAACCGCTGGAGGCGGCGCCGCAGTATCTGCGCGTGGAGGTGGCCTACGCCGCCGCCTGCGAGGGTGCGCTGCATCTGGAGGATGTGCTGGCCCGGCGCACCCGCATCGCGATCGAGTACGCGCACCGCGGTGCGGACTGCGCGGCCGAGGCCGCCGCGATCATCGCACCCATCCTCGGCTGGAGCGACGAGACGCGGGATTGGGAGATCGGCAACTACCGGGCCCGGGTTGCGGCCGAGATCGCCAGCCAGCGCCAGCCGGACGACGAGTCGGCCGATGCGCTGCGGGTGGCGGCGCCGGAGGTGCGCCGGGAGATCCTGGAGCCGGTGCCGCCCGCGGCGGGATGACTGCCGGCACTGCGGGATCGTGAGGTGATGTCCGCCTCGCTGGGACGTTGGTCTCTGGTCGGCCGATTCGGGCTCGACCAAGATGGGCGGCATTAGGCTGGGTGGTGCGCGGCACCCCGCGCAGGCGACTTACGAGGAGAGGGACAAGCCATGGAACCGATCACCGTCCTGGATGCCGATCAGTGCTGGAATCTGCTGACGGAGAGCGTGTTCGGGCGGCTGGCCCTGAGCGTCGACGGCGAACCGGAGATCTTCCCGATCAACGCCTACGCCTACGACGGCAAGATCCTCTTCCGCACCGGTGAGGGCACCAAGCTCTCCGAGATCGCGGTGAACGGCCGGGTCGCCTTCGAGACCGACGGCTTCACCAGCAAGATCGGCTGGAGCGTCGTCGCCAAGGGACAGGCCCGCATCCTCACCGGGACGAGCGAGATCGCCGAGGCCGATCAGCTGCCGCTCAAGCCGTGGGTCCCCACGCTCAAGATGAACTACGTCGTGATCGACGTGGCGGAGATTACCGGCCGGCGCTTCAAGTTCGGCCCGGAACCCGACCGCTACCCGGTGTAGGGCTGGCAGCGCGGGCAGAAGTAGATCACCCGCTCGGACCCGGTCGGATCCGCGATGAGCGTGTCGCGGCGGATCGGGGCGTGACAGCGGCGGCAGGGGCGGCGGTCCCGTCCATACACCCAGAGTTCGCGTCCGCGCCGCGGATCGCCGGTGGTGCAGCGCACGGCGCGCAGCGCATTCGCGGTCAGCAGCCGGTGGGCGTCGTCGACCAGCCGGCCGGTGTCGCAGCCGCGCACCGGGTCGGCGGGGTGCACCCCGGCCAGGAAGCAGAGTTCGCTGCGGTAGATGTTGCCGATCCCGGCCAGTACGCGCTGATCGAGCAGCGCCGCGCCGACCGGCCGGTCCGGGTCGGCCGCCAGATTCCGCCGCGCCCGCGCCGCATCCCAGTCCTCGCCGAGGAGATCGGGACCGAGGTGGGCGACGGCGGCAGCCGGGTCGGCAGTCAGTTCCAGGATGCCCAGGTCGAAGCCCACGGCCTCGACGACCTCGGTGTCTCCCGACGGAGCGCCGTCGGCGGGCGCCTCGCCGGCGGCCCGGCGGGCGCGGAGCACCACGCGCGCGGTGAAGCCGGGCCGCCGCCACTTCTCGCCCGGCCGGTACAGGTGCCAGGCGCCGTCCATCATCAGGTGCGAGTGCACCGACAGCCGGGTTGCCGAAGCGCCGGCCAGATCGATGAACAGGTGTTTGCCCACCGCGCGCACCCGCTCCACGCGGGCGCCGGACAGATCCTTGGTGGCCAGGGCCGGAACGCGGAAGTCGGTGCGGGACAGGACCTTTCCCTCCAGCGCGCCGTACAGGCGGTGTGCGGCGGCGAAGACGGTGTCACCCTCGGGCATCGCCGTCAGCTCCCGGCCGCGGGGCCGCCCGGGGCGAGATGCGGCGTGTAGTGCATCCGCAGCCCCTTCGGCGTCGAGGCGAAGCCCTGCTCGCGCAGCAGGCCGCCCAGCGGTGAGGTCGGCGCGGCCTCGCCGTCGACCCGGTCGATGTGGATACGGGGAACGCGGCCGGTGCGGACCGCGGCGGCCAGGGCGGCGGCCGCGGCGGCGAGCCGCGTCTGGTCGTCGCTCGCGGTGAGGATCCGTTTGCCGCCGCGCTCGACGAACAGCACCAGGTGGCCGTCCACCAGGACGACGAGGGCACCCGGCTTGCGGCCGGGGCGGTGGCCCTCCTCGCCGGCCGGCCAGCCGAGGGCGGCGCCGGAGGGGCTGGCCGGATCGGTGGCGGCCAGGACGTACGCGGCCGGGGCGCGGTCGCGCGGCAGGGTGCCGGCCTCGCGCAGGGTGTCGACGGTGTGCCCGGCGGCGAACTGGGCGCCGCCCAGCCGGTCGATGAAGTAGCCGCGGCGCACCTGCCCGGAGTCCTCGAAGACGCTGAGCGCCTTGTAGATCCGCGCGAAGCCGCCCGGCACCTCCTCGGCGGCCACCGCGCCCTTGGTGACCACCCCGTAGCGATCGAGCAGGATCTCGCACGTCGCCGCCGCGGCGGCAGTCGGGGCTACCTCGGTGCGCGGCAGCAGGGCCCAGCGGCCGCCGACGAGTGGCGGCACCGGGGCCGCGCCCGCCGCCGTCGGGTCGGCGCCGGCCAGGTATCTGCTCGAGAGCCGGGCGGCACGCAGGCGCGGCGGCCGGGTCCCGCCGCGGACCCGGTGCGACGGCGTCGCGGCGGCTCCGGATCGGGCCCGCCCGGGTGTGAGAAAGGCGCGCACCGGGGCGAAGGAGTCGTTCGACAGGCGCCCGGACCAGACCAGGTCCCACAGCGCGGTGTGTCGATGCGCGTCGTCGCCGGTGGCCAGGCCGGTCTCGTCGAGTGCGGCGGCGAGCGGTCCGTAGCGCAGCGCACCGCCTTCCAGCTCGTCGAGCAGGAGCCGGTGCAGGGGATCGGTCTCGAGTTCGGCGGGCGGACGCAGCGTCAGCGGCGCCGAGTCGGCCGGGTGCAGGGCGATCCAGCCGTCGGCACCGCCGATCCGGCCGTGCCCGGACCAGAGCACCTCCCCGGAGGACAGCAGCTCGTCGAGCAGGGCCGGGCGGTAGTCGCGGACCCGCGCGGGCAGTATCAGCGATTCCAGGGCCGAGGCCGGAATCGGTTGTCCGGCAAGCTGTTCGATCACCGACAGCAGGCCGGAGACACCGGTCAGCGGTGCGCCGATGTGCTGCCAGGACAGCAGGAAGCGGGCGTAGGTGTCCGGGCCGACCGGCTCCACCTCGGCGCGGCCGGCGGCGAGCGAGCCGCGACGCAGCCGGCCGAGGACGTCCGCGTGGCACCACTGGGACCGATCGCCCCCGATCGCGGTCGTCTCCGGCGACGTCGGCAGCAGTTCGGCGGGCAGGAACTCGCCCTCGATCACGGTGCGCCGCACGGCCAGTCTGCTGAGCGTCTCACGCGCCACCGCCACGCCCAGTCCCAGCTCGGCGGCGGCCTCGGCGGCGGTGAACGGGCCGTGGGTGCGGGCATAGCGGTGCACCAGGTCGCCGACGGGATCGTCCACGGCGGCCAGCTGCGCGGCCGGCACTCCCGGCGGCGGCGGGATGCCCAGACCGTCGCGCAGCCGGGCCAGGTCGTCGACGGCGGCCCAGCGCGGCGAACCCTGCCAGGAGACGACGACGATCCGGCCGGCGGCGTGCTGCTCGGCGAGGGCCGTCGCCAGATCCGGCTCCGCGCCGGCGTCGTAGCGTTCGGCCAGCCGGTCCTCGGACAGCGGCCCCAGCCAGCGCAGCAGATCCACCAGGTCCTGGCCGTCGCGGGCCCGGCGCTCGGGCGCGGTGCGCTGCAGCCGCGCGATCGTCTCGGCGATCACCCGGGCGTCGAGGAGTTCGCGCAGGTCCACCCGGCCCAGCAGCTGCGCTAGCAGTGCGGTGTCCAGGGCCAGCGCGGTGGCCCGCCGCTCGGCCAGCGGCGCATCGTCGTCGTAGATGAAGCTGCCGGTGTAGCCCAGCAGCATGGCCGCGGCGAACGGCGACGGTCCCGCGGTCTCCACCTCGACCAGCCGGATCCGCCGGCCGGCGATCGCGGTGAGCACGTCGGTGAGGGCGGGCAGGTCGTAGACGTCCTCCAGGCATTCGCGCGCGGTCTCCAGCAGGATCGGGAAGTCCGGGAACTGGGCGGCCACCGACAGCAGTTGTGCCGCGCGCTGGCGCTGCTGCCAAAGCGGGGCGCGCCGGCCCGGATCCCGCCGGGGCAGCAGCAGGGCCCGCGCCGCACATTCGCGGAACCGGGCCGCGAACAGCGAGGACCCGGCGAGCGCTGCGGTCGCGATGTCCTCGATGTGGTCGGGGTCCACCTCGAAGACCTCCGCGCCCGGCGGTGTGTCGTCGGTATCGGGCAGCCGGACGATGATGCCGTCGTCGGTGGCGGTGGTGGCGCCGTCGAGCCCGAGGCGCTGCGTCAGGCCGGCGGCGATCGCCGAGGCCCACGGCGCGTGCACCCGCAGGCCGTACGGCGAGTGCAGGATGAGCCGCCAGTCGCCCAGCTCGTCGCGGAAGCGTTCGACCACCAGCGTCGCCTCGGTGGGCAGCACGCCGGTGGCCTCGCGCTGTTCGGCCAGCAGGGCGGCGAGGTTGGCGCGGGCATTGGGGGACAGGCCGATCCGGTCGGCCTCCGCGGTGAACCGCTGCTCGTCGCCCATCACCCCGACGAAGCGGCCGAGCGCCGCGCCGAGCTCGGCGGGCCGCCCCACGGCGTCGCCGATCCAGAACGGGAGCCGGCCCGGCCGGCCGGCGGCGGGGACCACCAACACCCGGTCGGGGGTGATCTCGACGATCTGCCAGCTGCTGGCCCCGAGCGCGAAGACATCGCCCACCCGGGACTCGTAGACCATCTCCTCGTCGAGTTCGCCGACGCGCCGGGGCGCTCCGCTGTCGGCGGACTCGCCGGCCAGGAAGACACCGAACAGGCCGCGGTCGGGGATGGTGCCGCCGGAGGTGACGGCCAGGCGCAGCGTGCCGCGGCGCGCGGTGAGGATACCGGCGGCGCGGTCGTAGTCGACGCGGGCGGACAGGCCCGCGAACTCGTCGGACGGATAGCGCCCGGAGATCAGATCGAGCACGGCGTCGTAGACGTCGCGGGTCAGTTCGCGGTACGGGTGGGCCCGGCGCACCACGTCGAACCACTCGTCGACGTGCACGTCGTCGACCGCGGTGGCGGCGATGGTCTGCTGAGCGAGGATGTCCAGCGGGGTGCGTGGGACGCGCAGTTCCTCGATCGCGCCCGCGCGCATTCGGTCGACGGTCACCGCGCAGCCGATCAGATCGGTGCGATGCTTGGGGAAGAGCACACCGGTGCTGATCTCGCCGACCCGGTGACCGGCCCGGCCGATGCGCTGCAGACCCGAGGCCACCGACGGCGGCGTCTCGACCTGCACCACCAGATCCACCGCGCCCATGTCGATACCCAGTTCCAGGGAGCTGGTGGCCACCACGGCGCGCAGGGTCCCGGACTTGAGCGCGTCCTCGATGTCGGCGCGCTGCTCCTTGCTCACCGAGCCGTGATGGGCCCGGGCCAGGATCGGCGGGGCCCCACCGGTGACGATGGCGCCGCTGATCGTGGCCGGCATGCCGCCGGGGACCGCGGGATTGGCGGCCAGCGGATCGAAGCCGTCGTCGGCGGTGAGTCCCGCGCGCTCCGCGGCGATCTCGTTGATCCGCGCGGTAAGGCGTTCGGCCAGCCGCCGCGAATTGGCGAAGACGATGGTGGCGCGGTTCTGTTCGATCAGGTCGACGATGGCCGCTTCGACGAAGGGCCAGAGCGAGCCGGCGGTCGGTGAGAAGGCGTCGTCGAGCTCGTCGCCGGACGCGGCTACCGGGAGATTCGTCATGTCCTCGACCGGGACGTCGACCGACAGGTCGAAGGTCTTCTGAGCCGGCGGCCGGACGATGGTGGCCTGCGCCCGGGTGCCGGTGAGGAAGCGGGCGACGGTCTCGGGTGGGCGGACCGTGGCCGACAGCCCGATCCGCTGGGCGGGCCGCGGCGTCAGCTGATCGAGGCGTTCCAGGCTCAGCGCCAGATGCGAGCCGCGCTTGGTGGGCGCCAGGGCGTGGATCTCGTCGACGATCACCGTCTGCACGCCGCGCAGCGTCTCCCGGGCCGACGAGGTCAGCATCAGGTACAGCGACTCGGGGGTGGTGATGAGGATGTCCGGCGGCCGGCTCACCAGGGCGCGGCGCACGGCCGGCGGGGTATCGCCCGAGCGCACGCCGACGGTGACCTCCGGGGCCGGCAGCCCGAGGCGGGCAGCCGCGTTGCCGATGCCGACCAGCGGGGCGGTCAGGTTGCGCTCCACGTCGACGGCGAGCGCCTTGAGCGGGGAGATGTAGAGCACCGTGGTGCCCGGGCGATCGGCGTCGTCGCCGGGTGGGGTGGCGATGAGCCGGTCGATGGCCGAGAGGAAGGCCGCGAGCGTCTTGCCCGAGCCGGTCGGGGCGATCACCAGGGTGTGCTCGCCCCGGGCGATCGCCGCCCAGGCGCCGGCCTGGGCCGCGGTCGGTGCGCCGAAGGCGCCGGTGAACCAGCTGCGGGTGGCCGCAGCGAAGCCCTCCAGAACGTCCGCGTCCGCCGTCATCACACCATTGAACCGCAGGCCTACGACAGTGTCCGGTGCGAACCGGTGGCCCGACCCGGGGGACGGGGTTCAGCTGCGCAAGATCTTCTCCATCGGCCGGCCCCGGGCCAACTCGTCGACCAGCTTGTCGAGGTAGCGGATGCGTTGCATCAGTGGGTCGGCGATCTCCTGCACCTTGTAGCCGCAGATGGATCCGGTGATGAGCGACGACTTCGGATTGAGCCGAGCCACGGCGAAGAAGTCCGCGAAATCCGTGTTCTCCGCCAGATGGCGGGCCAATTCGGCGTCGTCGAACCCGGTCAGCCACTCGATCACGGTGTGCAGTTCCTCGACGGTCCGGCCCTTCTTGGTGACCTTCGCGACGTAGTGCGGGTAGACCTGCGCGACGGGCATGGCGAAGACGCGGACGTTCATGGTGATCAGGGTAATGGGCAGCGATATGCTCTATCCGGCTTCGATGCGGAGAATCCGGTGGGAATCCGGGACGGTCGCGCCACTGTGAGGTCCCCGCGTCAGGGGACCGAGTCAGACGGCCGCGTCGAGCACCATCGGTCCGGACCGGACCGATGCGCCACCACGAAGGGACGCACGATCCCGGAAGCAGGTTCTTGCCCACCATGACCTCGCACACTCAGTCCGCGACCGCCGCGCAGCGCGCGCGCAGTCTGGCGGTCCCGCACCTGAACGCCGCCTCGACGGCGCTCTTCCTCACCGCGACCGTGCTGGTCGCGGCGCTGGCCTACTACTTCCTCGGCTACGACCAGGGCGCCGTGTCGGTGTTCGGCTCGGACACCCACGTCCACGAGTTCATCCACGACTCGCGGCACTTCCTCGGCTTCCCCTGCCACTGATCAGACGAGAACCGAGGACAACCGAACAATGAACGCCGATAACGCTGCGCCCCGTTTCGTGGGCGCCGGTCTGCTGTCCGGCCTGATCGCCGGCATCATCGCCTTCGTCTACGCGCGGATCTTCATCGAGCCGCAGGTCGCGAAGGCCATCGACTACGAGGAGTACCGCGGTGAGGCCGAGGAGGCGATGAACGTCGCCCTCGGTGGAGCCCCCGAGCACGCCCACGACCACGAGCTCTTCACCCGCTCGGTGCAGGAGAACATCGGTGCCGGCGTCGGCACCGTGGTCTTCGCGCTGTGCATGGGCGCCTTCTTCGCGGTCGCCTTCACCGTCCTGTGGGCCTATGTGGGCCGCCGTTTCCCGGGCGCCGATGCGCGCCTGGTGGCCGGTGCCCTCGGCGTGATCGGCTTCGTCGCCGTGATCGGGGTGCCCTTCTTCGTGTACCCGCCGAACCCGCCGGCCGTGGGTGAGGAGGACACCATCGGTGCGCGCTCGGGTGCCTACCTGACGATCACCATCGTCTCGGTGGTCGCCGCGATCCTCGCCGTGTGGCTCACGATGGCGCTCTGGGAGCGGCTCGGCGGCCTGCTGGCCGGCGTCGTCTCGACGATCGGCTACCTGATCGTGGCGACCGTCGCCGCGGCGCTGCTGCCGACATTCAAGGAGATCCCGGGACCGGTGGAGCACGACGGCACCATCTTCGGCGCGGGCTTCCCCGGCCAGGTGGTGGCCGACTTCCGGGTGTACGCCATCGCCAACCAGGTGCTGCTGTGGGCGGTCCTCGTCACCGTCTTCTGCCTGATTCTCAGTGCGTGGATGCGTCGCGCCGCGCCGGCGACCGAGCGCGTCGACGAGCCGGCCGCGGTCTGACGACCCGCCGGTGAGCGCGCCGTGCTGGTGATCGTCGCCGGGCGCACCGCCCCCAATCGGGCGGTGTGCTTCGGCGGCGAGCACCGGGACCTCGACGCGCGCGGCCGCCGCGACGTGCGGGCACTGGCCGCAGAGGTGTCGGGCGCACTGGCACCGGGGCCGCTGGTGTCGGGGCCGCTGGTGTCGGGGGAGGCAGCGCCGGGGGAGACGGTGCCGGCCGTGCGGTCCGGGCCGGAAGACTCGGTGTGGCAGAGCGCCGAACTGCTCGTCGCCGCCCCGGCGGCGATTACGACGGACCCGGGTCTGGCCTCGCTGGACGTCGGCTCCTGGCGCGGGCGCACGCCCGAGGAGATCCCCGGCGCCGAACTGGGCGCGTGGTTCGCCGATCCGGCGGTACGGCCGCACGGCGGCGAAAGCATCGCCGGCTTCGTCGCGCGCATCCGGCATCACGCCGCGACGCTGCCCGACGATGCCGTGCTGGTGGTCGCCAAGCCGGTGGCCCAGGCGCTGCTGTGCACCGGCGT
>CAZEOP010000025.1:0-16196 GCA_964513715.1 uncultured Gordonia sp. | reverse complement strand
GGGACCGGCCACTTGCGGACCGGCGACGACTCAGAGCATCCGCACCGCGGCGCGCCCGGCCTGCCGCCCGGTGAACAGGCAGCCGCCCAGGAATGTGCCCTCCAGCGCGCGGTAGCCGTGATAGCCGCCGCCGCCGAAACCGGCCGCCTCGCCGACGGCCAGCAGCCCGGGCACCGGTGCTCCGCCCGGACCCAGGACCCGGCCGGACAGGTCGGTCTGCAGCCCGCCGAGGGACTTGCGGGTCAGGATGTTCATCTTGATCGCGATCAGCGGGCCCGAGTCCGGGTCGGTGATCGGTCCCAGCGGTGCGGTGCGGAAGAGGTCGTCGCCCAGGTAGTCGTGCGAGCGGCGGATCTGCCGGATGCCCGCATCGGTCGATCCCGCCCGGCGCGCCTGCGCGTCGCGGTGCGCCACCTGGCGGCGCAGTTCGGCCGCATCGAGCAGACCGGTGCCGGTCAGCCGGTTCATCTTTCCGGTCAGCTCGCCGATCGTGCGCGCGGTGACGAAATCCGGTCCGCGGTCGATGAAGGCCTGCACCGGTGCCGGGACGCCCTTGGTCCGGTTCGCGAGGTAGAGCGGCAGGTTCTTGGCGGTGAGCTCGGGATTCTGCTCGGATCCGGAGAGGACGAACTCCTTCTCGATGATCGCGCGGTTCAGGACGAACCAGGAGTAGTCGTGGCCCGAGTGGGCGATCAGCTCCAGGGTGCCCAGGGTGTCGACGCTCGGGATCCCGGGGCTCGGGAAGCGGCGGCCGGCCGCGTCGAACCACATCGACGAGGGCGCCGCGAGCACCCGGATGCCGTGTCCGGGCCAGATCGGGGAGTGGTTGCGCAGGCCCTCGGTGTAGTGCCACATGCGATCGCGGTTCACCAATCGCCCGCCGGCCTGGGCGGTGATGTCGAGCATCCGGCCGTCCACATGCGCCGGCACGCCCGTCACCATGAAGCCGGGCGGCGTGCCGAGGCGGGCCGGCCAGTGGCGGCGCACCAGGTCCTGATTGCCGCCGATGCCGCCCGAGGCGACGATCACCAGCGGCGCCCGCAGTTCGAAGTCGCCGATCTCGCGGCGCGAGGTGGCCCGCCCGCGCGCGAGCGACGAGGGTTCCAGCGTCGTCCCGCGGATGCCGATGACCGTGCCGCCGCGGGTCACCACCTCGTCGACGCGGTGCCGGAACCGGAAGCGCACCAGCCCGCGGCGCCGGTATTCGGCGATCTGCCGGACGAAGGGTTCGACGACGCCGGGACCGGTGCCCAGCGTCATGTGGAAGCGCGGCAGGGAGTTGCCCGGATCGGTGCGTCGGCCGGTGCCGCGCTCGGCCCAGCCGACCACCGGCACCCAGTTGACGCCCATCCCGGCCAGCCACGAGCGCTTCTCGCCGGCGGCGAACTCCAGGTATTTCTGTGCCCAGCGCCGCGCCCAGTAGTCGTCGCCGTGCGACGAACCCGGATCGCGGTCGAAGCCGGCGGTGGTCATCCAGTCGCGGTGGGCCGTCTCGAACGAGTCGCGGATGCCCATCAGCCGCTGTTCGGGGGAATCGACGAAGAAGAGTCCGCCCAGGCTCCAGAAGGCCTGACCGCCGAGGTTCTGCTCGGATTCCTGATCGACGACGAGCACCTTCTTGCCCTTCGCCGCCAACTCGCACGCGGCGACCAGACCGGACAGGCCGTGCCCGACGATGATCACATCGGCGTGCTGCGACGGGCCGGCCGCCGCGGGGCCGGCGCGGCCGGCGAGGGTCGCCGCGGCCAGGGCCGCCGCTCCGGCGGTGAGCACCTGCCGGCGCGTGGCGGTCGTCTTCGTTGTCACCGCGAATGTCCCTTCGTGCGGCCGTCCGATATGTCCTGCGTCACCATAGCGACGCCCGGGCGACTCGGTCACCGCCGGGGGCACCCCCCGGTCGATCGTGGCGAGCGGTTCTTCGTCGTGGGTCGTGCCGGGCGGGCGGCCCGTGACCGTCGTCGCAGGGTGTCCGGCGGTACCGTGAACTCGACGGCGGGACGTGCCCGCCGCACCTACTCGAAGGGGACCCGCGGGGATGTCACCTCTCGTACCAGGATTCGCCGACTTCATGTTCACGGTCGTACCGCTGTTGGTCGCGGCCATTTTCATTGCGACGATCTTCCTCACCGTGCGCAACTACCAGGCTGCCAAACGCCGGAACATCGATCCGTTCACGATGCAGACCGAGCTCACCGCGCAGCTGATCCAGAGCGATCTGCTCAAGCCGGCCGGGACCGGTGCGGCGACGCTGGAGCAGCGCCTGGCCGACGTCGAGGACCTGCACGCGCGCGGCGTGATCTCGGCGCAGGAGCGCGCGACCGCGCGGGCCCGGATCCTCGCCGGAGACTGAACACCGCAGTTCCGGTGGGTCAGCTCGCCGCCGGTGGGACGGCGGCGTTGATGGCGTCGAGCAGTTCTCCGTAGCGGCGGGCCTCGGGGTGCGCGCCCGGCTTGCCGGTGGAGATCACGGCGGCGGCCAGATCGCGCTGCGGGTCGGCCCACATCGCGATCTGGGTGAGGCCGGTGTGCCCGAAGGCGGCCGGGGCATCCCGGCCGAACGGGCCGAAGCGGCGCGAACCCAGCATGAAGCCGGTGCCCCAGCGCAGCGGCACGCCGCCGGTGGCGACATCGGGGCGCAGCCGCCGGCGCTGGCGGACCGCCGCGCGCAGCGTCGACGGCCAGAGCACCCGGTGGCCGTCCAGTTCGCCGCCGCGGCGCAGCAGTTCGGCGAAGCGGGACAGCTCGTGCGCGGTGGACACGCCGTTGGACGAGGGCACCACCCCGGTCAGGAACGGCGCCCTGTTGGCCATCGGGACGATCTGGGACATCGTGCCGCCCACCACCCGGGTGAAGGCGGCGTCGATCAGTCCGGAGTTCGGCGGCCCGGTGACGTGGCTGAGCGCCACCTTCGGCACGTCGGCCGGGGCCACCCCGAAGTTGGTCCACGCGAAGCCGAGCGGGGCCAGGATCTCGGTGTCCAGGATCTCCCGGATGCTCCGGCCGGTGGCCGCCGCCACGATCTCGCGGACCAGCGGGCCCCAGGTCAGCGCGTGATACATCTGCACGGTGCCGGACGGATAGACCGGCCGCAGGTCCGCCAGCATTGCGCGCGTGTAGTCGCTGTCCTCGCTGCGGCGCAGGTCCGGGCGTGGCCCGGTGGGGATCGGCACGCCGGCCCGGTGGGTCAGCACATGGTCGACGGTGGTGCGGGACTTGCCGTGCGCGCCGTAGCCGTCGATGAGCTCCTCGACCCGGGTGTGCGGGCTCAGCTCGCCGCGCTCGTACAGCAGATGCACGACGGTCACGGCCAGAGCCTTGGCCGCGGAGAAGACACAGACCGGGGTGGTGGTGCGCAGCGGCTCGTCCTCCCCGACTGCGTCGTTCCGGGTGAGCGCGTCCCCGCCGAGTGCCGCCCCGCCGTCGTGATTCAGGTGCGCGCGCCCGATGGCGCGGTCGAGGATCACCGTCCCGCCGACGCGCACGCAGACCGCGATCCCGGGCTGGACGCCGCCGGAGTACCAGTGCTCGGCGGCGCGCCAGATGGTCTCGGCCGCCTCCGGGGCCGTCGGCAGCGCGGCCTCCGCGGCGCGATCGGTGCGGGCGGCCAGCTCGTCGGGGCGCAGGCTGTCGGGCGCGTGCAGATAGCCGGGCGGTGCTGTCGCGATCACGGTGTACACGCTACTGTCTGCAGACAAAGTAGAACGTGTTCTAGATCCTGGAGGTTCCCCGGTGTTCGAGTGGTCCGAAGAAGACCTGATGGTGCGCGACGCCGTGCGCGGTTTCATCGAGAAGGAGGTGCGTCCGCACGTCGACGAGTTGGAGACCGGCGTTCTCCCGCCGTTCGACATCACCCGCAAGATGCTGGCCGCCTTCGGCATGGACACGATGGCCGCGGAGAACCTGGAGCGCGAGCTCGCCGCCGAGGAGGCCGGTGAGCCGCGCAAGCCCAGCGGGTCCACCTCGCTGGCCAACACCATGTTCCTGATCCTGAACATGGAGATGGCCGGCGTGAGTCTGGGTCTGATCGCGTCGATGGGCGTCTCGCTCGGTCTGACCGTCTCGACCATCCGCAGCCGGGGCACGCTGGCGCAGAAGCGCCGCTGGCTGCCCGAGCTGGTCACCATGGAGAAGGTCGGCGCCTGGGCCATCACCGAGCCGGACAGTGGCTCGGATGCGCTCGGCGGCATGAAGACCACCGTGCGCCGCGACGGTGAGGACTACATCCTCAAGGGCAACAAGACGTTCATCACCAACGGCCCGTACGCCGACACCATCGTGGTCTTCGCCAAGCTCGACGAGGGCGACGGCACCCCGATGCGCGAGCGCAAGGTGCTGACCTTCGTGCTGGACAAGGGCATGGAGGGCCTGACGCAGGGGCCGGCCTTCAAGAAGATGGGCATGATGAGCTCGCCGACCGGCGAGCTGTTCTTCGACGATGTGCGCGTCTCGAAGGACCGGCTGCTCGGCGAGACCGAGGACACCGGCTCGGATTCGCGCGGCGGCGAGGGCGCCAAGGCGGGCTTCACCGCCGAGCGCATCGGCATCGCGGCACTGAGCCTGGGCATCATCAACGAGTGCCTGCGCCTGTCGCTGGACTACGCCAAGACCCGCACCCTGTGGGGCAGCGAGATCGCCAAGTTCCAGCTGATCCAGCTGAAGCTGGCCGAGATGGAGATCGCCCGGCTGAACGTGCAGAACATGCTGTTCACCGCGATCGAGGCCTCGCAGGCCGGCAAGCCGCCGACCCTGGCGCAGGCCTCGGCGATGAAGCTGTACTCCTCGCGCGCGGCCACCGAGGTCGCGATGGAGGCGGTGCAGTTGTTCGGCGGCAACGGCTACATGGCCGAGTACCGGGTGGAGCAGCTGGCCCGCGACGCCAAGTCGCTGATGATCTACGCGGGTTCCAACGAGATCCAGGTGACCCACGTCGCCAAGGGCCTGTTGCGGGGCTGATACCGCGGACCCCACTCCGGCGGCGTCAGGCGTCCAGCGGAACCATGCGTTCCCGCCCGCGCCGGCCGCCGGAGAGTTCCACGGCCGCGGAGAACTCGGCGTCGACCTGCTCGGGATCGGTGCGCGTGGTCAGCAGGCTGACGACGATCGCCGCGGCGAAGCTGGCCGCGAAGCCGGGCACGATCTCGTACAGGGTGTCGTGCAGCGCGGTCTGGCCCCAGACATAGGCGACCGCGGCGCCGACGACGATCCCGGCCAGCGCGCCGGGCATGGTGAGTCGCCGCCACCACAGGGCCAGGATGATCGTCGGGCCGAAGGCCGAGCCGAAGCCGGCCCAGGCGAAGGCGACCAGCGTCAGGATGCTGTTCGACGGTGAGACGGCCAGCAGCACGGCGACGGTGGCGATGATCAGCACGCCCAGCCGTCCAAAGCGGACATAGCCGGACTGCGACAGCTCGCGCCAGCCGGTCTTCGCGGCGATCAGCTTGTACAGGTCCTCGACCAGCGCCGACGAGCAGACGATGAGCTGGGAGGAGATGGTCGACATGATCGCGGCGAGGACGGCGGCCAGCACCAGCCCGGCGATGAACGGGTGGAACAGCACCTTCGACAGCGCCAGGAAGACGGTCTCCGGATCGTCCAGCGCGTTCGCGCGGCCGTAGTACGCGATCCCGACGAGAGCGGTGCCGACCGCGCCCAGGCCGCACAGGATCATCCAGCCGATGCCGATGCGCCGCGCGGTCGGGGCGTCGGACGGCGCGCGCAGCGCCATGAATCGCACGATGATGTGCGGCTGGCCGAAGTAGCCCAGACCCCAGGCCGCGGCCGAGACGATGGCCAGCGCGCTGCCGCCGGCGAACAGGCTCAGCCGATCCAGGTCGACGGCCTTGACGCCCGCCACGGCGGCGTCGATCCCGCCGAGCTCGATCACCCCCACGACGGGCACCGCGACCAGGGCGACGACCACCAGGATGCCCTGGGCCACGTCGGTCAGCGAGGCGCCGAGGAAGCCGCCGAAGAGCGTGTACAGCATGGTGATGCCGGCAACGATGAGCATGCCCGCGGTGTAGTTGACGCCGAACGATTCGTCGAAGAACTTGCCCGAGGCCACCATGCCGCTGGAGACGTAGAAGGTGAAGAAGAGCAGGATGATGACGCCGCAGACGATGCGCAGCAGGTGCGAGCTGTCGTGCAGGCGCCGCTCGAGGAAGCTCGGAATGGTGATCGCATCGCCAGCCACCTCGGTGTAGGCGCGCAGCCGCGGGGCGCACAGCTTCCAGTTCAGCCACGCGCCGGCGATCAGCCCGATGAAGATCCACGACTCCACCAGGCCGCTGGCGTAGATGGCGCCGGGCAGACCCATCAGCAGCCAGCCGGACATGTCCGAGGCGCCGGCCGAGAGCGCGGCCACCCACGGCTTCAGGCCGCGGTCGGCCAGGAGATAGCCGTCCAGATCGTCGCGCGTCTTCCGGTACGCGTAATAGCCGATGCCGAGCATGCACGCGAAGTAGCCGATGACGGCTGCCAGCTGCCAGCTCTTGTCACTCATCCGGGCGACGTTACCCGGCTCGTCGCGCGCTCGAGGTCAGACCGCGGCGGGCTCGCCGTCGAGGATCTCGGCGGGCACCACCCGCGAATACTGCAGGGCCGCGTCGTCGACCGGGGCGCGCAGGATCGCCTTGCGATCGTGGTAGACGCTCATCGACATGGTCCAGGGGTCCTCGGTGCCCTGCCGCGGCAGCCGGTCCAGGGCGCGCTGGACGTAGCCGGCACCGAAGTCGAGCAGCGGGCGGGTTTCCATGTCCGGGTCCGGCACGGCGACGACGCTGGTGTAGCCCTTGGCGTCCATGTAGTGCAGGATCCGCACGAAGTACTTGCACAGCATGTCGACCTTCAGCGTCCACGAGGAGTTCGTGTAGCCGATGGCCATGGCCAAGTTCGGCAGCGAGGACAGCATCATCCCGCGGTAGGCGACGATCTTGGTCATGTCGACGGGTTCGCCGTCGAGCGCGATGTCCATGCCGCCGAACATCTGCAGGTTCAGGCCGGTGGCGGTGACGACGATGTCGGCCTCCAGCTCGTCGCCGCTCTCGAGCAGAATGCCCTTCTCGGTGAAGGTCTTGATGCGGTCGGTGACGATGGACGCGCGGCCGGACTTCAACTCCCGGAACATGTCGCCGTCGGGCACCACGCACAGGCGCTGGTCCCACGGGTTGTACGGCGGGTTGAAGCTCGGATCGAGCGGGAAGTCCTTGCCCAGCATGGCCTTGTTGGTGCCGCGGATCACCGCGCGCATCGGCTTGGGGAAGCGCTGGCAGAGCTCGTAGACGACGCGCTGCTGCAGCACGTTCTTCTCCCGGCTCAGCGAGTAGCCGAGCTTGGGGCCGAGGACCTTCTTCATCACGTTGGCGATCGCATCCTCGCGGGGCAGCGGGATGACGTAGGTGGGGGTGCGCTGGAGCATGGTGACGTGCGCGGCGGTCGGGGTCATCGACGGCACCAGGGTCACCGCGGTGGCGCCGGAGCCGATGACGACGACCTTCTTGCCCGTGTAGTCCAGGTCCTCGGGCCAGTGCTGCGGATGCACGACGGTGCCCCGGAACTCGTCGATGCCCGGAAAGTCGGGGGTGAAGCCCTCGTCGTAGTTGTAGTAGCCGGTGCCGGCGAAGATCCATCGGGCCTTGACGGTCTCGGTGGGCGCTTTCGCGTCGTCGGAGCAGGTGACGGTGGCGTGCCAGCACTGCTCGTCGGTGGACCAGTCGATCGCGGTGATGCGGCTGTTGAAGACGATCTTCTCGCGCAGGCCGTCGTCGTCCACGGCCTCATTCAGGTAATCGAGGATGCGCGGGGCGTCGGCGATGGCCTGGTTGTCGGTCCACGGTTTGAAGCCGAAACCGAAGGTGTGCAGATCCGAGTCCGAGCGCAGGCCCGGATACTTGAACAGATCCCAGGTGCCGCCGAGGGTGTGCCGGGACTCGTAGATCGCGAAGCTCTTGTCGGGGTGATCGGCGGTCATGTAGTGCGCCGCGCCGATGCCGGAGATGCCGGCGCCGATGATCAGCACGTCGAGGACGGGTGCGGTGGTCTTGGTGGCCATCAGAGGTTCCAATCCGTGGGTGGCTGAGCGGATACCGGGGGACCGGCGATCCGTATGTACCAATGATCATTGGTAACGATGGCGTCTGGCAAGAGTGATCTGCACCCTATTGACGGTTCAAGTGGTGCATAATGCACTGTCATGGTGCGCGCGGAGATAGCGGAGCTGATTCGGACCGGCGTTCAGGCGGTCCTCGCCGCGCCGCCCGAATGGGCGCAGGCGCTGAACGACGGCATGCTGCGCGGTGCCGGGATGTCGGCGATCACGCACGACCCGGTGCTCCTCGAGATGGCGCTGGCGACCAACGCGGGGAACCTCGCGCACTGGGCCGAGGCCAACCTGGCCGCGCCGGGGGACCGGGTCAGCGTCCGGGTGACCGATGAGTCGACGCTCTTCGTCCGCGATCTGGTGCGCCGCGGCCTGGACACCGGCGCGCTGGACTCGTTCCGGACCGCGCAGAACGTCGCCTGGAAGTACTGGATGCAGATCTGCTTCGGCCTCACCGACGATCCGGCGCTGCTGCGCGAACTGCTGGAGGTCACCTCGTCGTCGATCGCCACCTTCGTCGACGACACCGTCGGCGTACTGGCCGAGATGATCGACGTGGCCCGGGCCGAATTGGCTGGCGACACCCACGCCGAGCGCCGGGCCGCGGTGGCCCTGGTGCTGGAGGGCGCCCCGATCAGCGATGCCCGCGCGCGCGCCCAGCTCGGCTATCGCTTCGACGGGCCGCAGCTGGCCGCGGTGATCTCGGGCGGTCCGGACGTCGGTGCCGAACGGCTGGAGGCGGTCTGCGAGGCGATCATGACCGCCGGCGGCATGCCGACCCGGCTCACCGTGCTGGCCGGGGCGTCGCGGCTGTGGGTGTGGTTCCCGGCGGCCGCACTGGCCGTCGACGAGCACCTGGTGGCCGGGCACGATGTGCGGGTGGCCGTCGGCGCCCCCGGCATCGGCCGGGAGGGCTTCCGGCGCAGTCACTTCCAGGCGCTCACCGCGCACCGGCTGCTGTCCCGGCTGGGTTCGGCGCGCCGCATCGCGCGTTACGACGAACTCCGCCTGCTCGATGCGATGACCGACGACGACGCCCGGATCGACGACTTCCTGGCGGCCACGCTCGGCGACCTGCGCGACGCCGAGCCGGAGTTGAGTGAATGCCTGCGGGTCTGGTTCGCGCAGCGCTGCAATGCCAGCGCCACCGCCGAGCTGCTGTACACGCACCGCAACACCGTCGTGCGGCGGCTGGCCCGCGCCGAAGAGCTGCTGCCGGTGTCGCTGGAGCACCAGGCGATCGCGGTGGCCGCGGCACTGGAACTCCAGCACTGGCGCGGCGGCCCCGGCTGAGCGCCTCATGGCCCTTCGACACGGGCTCCTGCGTCGCCCGGCTCAGGGAGCGGAACGTCGACCACCCTTCGAGGGAGCTCAGGGACCGTCCTTCGACGGGGCTCGGGAACTCCCTTCGACACGGGCTCCTGCGTCGCCCGGCTCAGGGAGCGGAATGTCGACTGCCTTCCGAAGGGGCTGAGGGAGCGGAGTGTCGACCGCCCTTCGACGGAGCTCAGGGACCGCCCTACGGCGGGGCTGAGGGGTCTTGCCGACAGGTTCCGCCGGCTGAGCCGCGCGATGAACGAAGTGAAGAGCGGGTGTCGAAGCCACCCTGCCGGGGTACTCAGACCACGGGTTGGTAGGGCACCGCGGCGCTGACCATCTCGTCGTGCTGGATGGGACGGCCGAGCATCGGGAAGGCGCGCTGCGGGCAGGCCGGCCGCGGGCACACCTTGCAGCCCGCGCCGATCGGCACCACGGTGCGTGGCTCACGCAGGTCGATGCCGGTCGCATAGATCAGCTCCTCGGCGTGCGAGAGGTCGCAGCCGAGGCCGACCGCGAAGTCCGACGGCGTCGCCAGATGTCCGCCCTGGGCCGGATCGGTGGTGCGCGCGAGCCAGAAGTAGGTGCGGCCGTCGGGCATCTCGGAGACCTGGGTGGCGATGCGGCCGGGTGCGGCGAAGGCATCGTGCACCACCCAGAGCGGGCAGCTGCCGCCGACGCGGGAGAAGTGGAAGGCGGTGGCCGACTGACGCTTGGAGATGTTCCCGGCCTTGTCCACCCGGACGAAGATGAACGGGATGCCGCGATCGCCGGGGCGCTGCAGCGTGGAGAGCCGGTGGCAGACGGTCTCGAAGCCCACCTCGAAGTCGCGGCTCAGCAGGTCCACGTCGTACCGCAGACGCCGCGCGGCGGCGGCGAACTGGGTGTAGGGGAGCAGCAGCGCGCCGGCGAAGTAGTTGGCCAGTCCGGTGCGGGCCACCGGAACCGACGCCGCCTCCAGCTCCGGGGCCTCGCCGATGAGCCGGTCGATCAGTTCGCGCTGGCTCAGCAGGGCCAGCTGGGTGGCGAGCTGGAAGGCGCGCTGGCCGGGGGACAGTCGCCGGGCCAGGTGCACGGTTCCGGCGGCCGGATCGAAGCGGCGCTTGGGCACAGATCCGGTGTCCTGGCCGGGTGCGGCCGCACTGATCTGCACGGAGATGCCGTGCTCGGTCTCCAGGACGCGAGCCAGCTGCAGATCCAGGCCGCCGATCCGGAGCCCGGCGCGGGCGAAGAGCTCCTCGGCGGCCGCATCGAGTTCCGGGATGTAGTTGCGCCGATCGTAGAAGTAGTCGCGCACCTGCTCGAACGGGGTGCCGGTGGCGCCGTCCTCGCCGTCGGCGACGCCGGCGACGGCCGGCCGGATGCTGTCGAGTTCGCTGGTCGCTGCCGCGAGCTTGCGATGCAGCGCCACCAGGGTGTGGCCGATCCCCGGCATCCGGGCCACCAGCTCACCGATCTCGGCCTGGGACAGCTCGGTCTCGCCGTGCTCCAGCAGCACGTCGGCCAGGTCTGCGGTGAGCCGCGCATCGCTCTGGGCCGCGAAGAAGTCCGGGGGCAGCTCGAACTCGTGGGTCAACCGCAACAGCACCGGCACGGTCACCGGGCGCTGGTCGTTCTCCAGCTGATTGACGTAGCTGGTGGACAGGTCCAGACGCCGGGCGAGGGCGGCCTGCGAGATCCCGCGATCGGCGCGCAGCCGGCGCAGTCGCGCACCCACAAAGGTCTTCGCCATGGGCATCAGCATACGCCGACAAACGTCCGCAACATTTGCAGAAGGAGTCGGAAGAATTCGCAAAGATACGCACTTGCCAGGTCTTTCGCCAGATCGGCCGCGGTGCGTACGGTGCGAATATGATCAATCACGAGGTGTACACGCGTCGCAGTTCCGAGACCTTCCCGAAGACCGAGCATCTGGCCTACAAGATCGCCCAGATCGCCGTCGACCCGGTGGAGGTACCCGAGGACACGGCGGAGATGATCATCAACCGCATCCTCGACAACGCCGCGGTGAGCGCGGCCTCGGTGGCGCGCCGACCGGTCACCAGCGCCCGGCGCCAGGCCCAGACCCGACCGCTCGACGGCGGCTCCGGCGTCTTCGGCATCGACGGCACCTACGCCCCCGAGTGGGCCGCCTGGGCCAACGGCGTCGCGGTCCGCGAGCTGGACTTCCACGACACCTTCCTGGCCGCCGAGTACTCGCACCCGGGCGACAACATCCCGGCCCTGGTGGCCGTGGGCCAGCGTGTCGGCGCCAGCGGCCGCGACCTGATCCGCGGTCTGGCCACCGCCTACGAGGTCCAGGTGGACCTGGTCCGCGGCATCTGCCTGCACGAGCACAAGATCGACCACGTCGCCCACCTCGGCCCGTCGGTGGCTGCCGGCCTGGGCACCATGCTCGGTCTGGAGATCGACACCATCTACCAGGCCATCGGCCAGGCGCTGCACCTGACCACCGCCACCCGGCAGTCGCGCAAGGGTGAGATCTCCAGCTGGAAGGCCTACGCCCCGGCCTACGCCGGCAAGGTGGCCGTGGAGGCCGTCGACCGGGCCATGCGCGGCGAGGGCGCGCCGTCGCCCATCTGGGAGGGTGAGGACGGCGTCATCGCCTGGCTGCTCGGCGGCCCCGACGCCCGCTACACCGTGCCGCTGCCCGGCCCGGGTGAGGCCAAGCGCGGCATCCTGGACACCTACACCAAGGAGCACTCGGCCGAGTACCAGAGCCAGGCCCCGATCGACCTGGCTCGCCGGATGCGCGAGCGGGTGGGCAACACCGACGACGTCGAGTCGATCGTGCTGCACACCAGCCACCACACCCACTACGTCATCGGCACCGGCTCGGGCGACCCGCAGAAGTTCGACCCGAAGGCCAGCCGCGAGACCCTCGACCACTCGGTGATGTACATCTTCGCCGTCGCGCTGCAGGACGGCGACTGGGATCACGAGCGCTCGTACGCGCCGGAGCGGGCCGGTCGCCCGGACACCGTGGAGCTCTGGAAGAAGATCTCCACCGTCGAGGATCCGGAGTGGACGCGGCGCTACCACTCGACCGACCCGAACGAGAAGGCCTTCGGCGCCAAGGCGGTCATCACCATGAAGAGCGGAGAAGTGATCGTCGACGAGCTGGCCGTGGCCGACGCCCATCCGCTCGGTGCCCGTCCGTTCGCCCGCGAGCAGTACCTCAACAAGTTCGCCCGGATGGCGTCCGGCGCCGGGAGCGAAGCGAGCGGGCCGAATGGTGGCTGCGTCATCGATCCGGCCGAGCAGGCCCGGTTCACCGCGGCGGCCACCGGGCTGGCCGACATCCCGGCCGGCGGTCTGGGCGCGCTGAACCTGCGGGTCCTCGACGAGGTCCTGAGCAGCGCTCCGGCCACCGGCGAAGGAATCCTCTGATGGCGCTGTTCTCCTCGGGAGTCACCGACTCGGCCAAGCGCCGGGCGCTGCGTGCCGGACTCGCCTCGGGCGAGCTCCAGCGCTGGCCGGGAGCCTTCTCGCCGCTGGTCGCCAAGATCGTCGCCGATGCCGGCTTCGAGGGCGTCTACGTCTCCGGGGCGGCGCTGTCGGCCGACCTCGGCCTGCCCGACATCGGGCTGACGACGCTCACCGAGGTCGCGGCGCGCGGCGGGGCGATCGCCCGCGCCACCGATCTGCCGACGCTGATCGACGCGGACACCGGTTTCGGTGAGCCGATGAGCGCCGCGCGGACCGTTGCGCTGCTCGAGGATGCCGGCCTGGCCGGCTGCCACCTGGAGGACCAGGTGAATCCGAAGCGGTGCGGTCACCTGGACGGCAAGGAAGTGGTGCCGACCGAGACCATGGTCCGCCGGATCGCGGCGGCGGTCAGCGCGCGGCGCGACGAGGACTTCGTGATCTGCGCGCGCACCGACGCGCGCGGCGTGGAGGGCCTGGACGCGGCGATCGCCCGGGCCAAGGAGTACGTCGCCGCCGGTGCCGACCTGGTCTTCACCGAGGCGCTGGCCGATCTCGACGAGTTCGCCCGGTTCCGCGACGCGGTCGACGCGCCGCTGCTGGCGAACATGACCGAGTTCGGCAAGTCCGAACTGTTCACCGTCGAGCAGCTCTCGTCGATCGGCTACAACGTGGTGATCTACCCGGTCACCACGCTGCGCCTGGCGATGGGGGCCGTGGAGGCGGGCCTGGCGCAGATCGCCGCCGACGGCACGCAGGCCGGCGTCGTCGACAAGATGCAGCACCGTGCCCGGCTGTACGAGTTCCTGCAGTACGCCGACTACAACGATTTCGATTCGTCCATCTTCACCTACCGCAAGACCGGGGAGTGACCATGTCGCAGCAGCAGATTCACAAGGGCCTGGCCGGTGTCGTGGTCGACACGACCGCCGTGTCGAAGGTGGTGCCGGAGACCAACAGCCTGACCTACCGCGGCTACGCGGTGCAGGATCTGGCCACCAACAAGAGCTTCGAGGAGGTGGCCTACCTGCTCTGGCACGGTGAGCTGCCCACCGACGCCCAGCTGGCGCTGTTCACCCAGCGCGAGCGCGCCAATCGCCGGCTCAATCGGTCGGCGCAGGCGGTGCTGGCCCGCATCCCGGAGACCTGCCATCCGATGGACGTGATGCGCACGATGGTCAGCTTCCTCGGCAGCGAGGATCCGGACGAGGACATCCCGACCGTGGAGGCCAATCTCGACAAGTCGCTGCGCCTGCTCGCGGTGCTGCCGACCATCGTCGCGGCGGACTTCCGCCGTCGGCGCGGGCTGGAGCCGATCGCTCCGCATCACGGGCTGAACTACGCGGAGAACTTCCTGAACATGTGCTTCGGGGCGAGCGCAGCGACGGGAAATGTCTCAGTCGTGCCCGATCCGGTGATCGTCGACGCCTTCAATCAGTCGATGGTGCTCTACGCCGAGCACAGCTTCAATGCCTCCACCTTCGCCGCGCGTGTGGTCACCTCGACGCAGTCCGACCTCTACAGCGCGGTCACCGCGGCGATCGGGGCGCTCAAGGGCTCGCTGCACGGCGGCGCCAACGAGGCCGTGATGCACGACATGCTCGAGATCGGCGAGGCCGCGAACGCGAAGGCGTGGCTCAATGCAAAGCTCGACGCCAAGGACAAGGTGATGGGCTTCGGCCATCGCGTGTACAAGCAGGGCGACTCGCGCGTGCCCACCATGTACGACGCCCTGGTCGCCGTGTCCGAGCAGGTCGGTGAGACCAAGTGGCTGGACATCTACCGCGAGCTCGCCGCGGCGATGGACGAGCGGACCGGGATCAAGCCGAATCTCGACTTCCCGACCGGCCCGGCCTACTACCTGATGGGCTTTGACATCCCGATGTTCACGCCGCTGTTCGTGATGAGCCGCATCACCGGGTGGACCGCGCACATCATCGAACAGACCCGTTCGAATGCGCTGATCCGGCCGCTCTCGGCGTACGACGGTCCCGGGCAGCGCGCGATTCCCGCCTGATCCGGCCAATCGCGCCCGCGGGCGCGATGATTGGCCACAAGATTGGACCATGCGCGCACGGCCGGGCGATGACCTCGCCCGGCCGTGACGCGTAGGTCACCGCAGGCGCGTCGCGGCGAGAACCGCCGTGCCGCCGCTCCGCAGCAACCGACTACCCCGGAGGCAGTTGAAAATGTTCAGCAAGGTCCTGGTCGCCAACCGCGGCGAGATCGCAGTCCGCGCCTTTCGCGCCGCCTACGAGCTCGGCGCCGGCACCGTCGCCGTCTACCCGATCGAGGATCGCAACTGCATCCATCGCGGGAAGGCCGACGAGTCGTACCTGATCGGCGAGCCGGGGCGGCCGGTGCAGGCCTACCTGTCGGTGGACGAGCTGTTGCGCGCCGCCCGGCACGCCGGGGCCGACGCGATCTACCCGGGTTACGGCTTCGCCTCGGAGAACCCGGAACTGGCGGCCGCCTGCGCGGCTGCCGGCATCACCTTCGTCGGACCGAGCTCTCGGGTGCTGGAGCTGACCGGCGACAAGAAGCAGTCGGTACAGGCCGCGCGCGAGGCCGGTCTGCCGGTGCTGGCCGGCAGTGAGCCGTCGTCGGATCTGGACGAACTGCTGGCCGCCGGGGCGGACATGACCTTCCCGGTCTTCGTCAAGGCCGTCGCCGGCGGCGGCGGTCGCGGCATGCGCCGGGTGGACGATCCGGCGAAGCTGGCCGAGGCGATCGGCGCGGCGTCCCGCGAGGCCGAGGCGGCCTTCGGCAATCCGACGGTATTCCTGGAGCAGGCCGTGGTGAACCCGCGGCACATCGAGGTGCAGATCCTGGCCGACGGCGCCGGGAACGTCATCCACCTGTACGAGCGCGACTGCTCGCTGCAGCGCCGGCACCAGAAGGTCGTCGAGCTCGCGCCCGCGCCGAACCTGGATCCCGCTCTGCGGCAGCGGATCTGCGACGACGCCGTCGCCTTCGCCAAGCACATCGAGTACTCGTGCGCGGGCACCGTCGAGTTCCTGGTGGACGAGCGCGGGCAGCACTTCTTCATCGAGATGAACCCGCGCATCCAGGTGGAGCACACCGTCACCGAGGAGGTGACCGACGTCGACCTGGTGGCCGCGCAGCTGCGTATCGCCGCGGGCGAGACGCTCGCCGATCTGGGTCTGTCGCAGGACACGATCCGGGTGCACGGCGCCGCGCTGCAGTGCCGCATCACCACCGAGAACCCGGCCGACGGCTTCCGCCCGGACACCGGCCGCATCACCGTCTACCGCGCCCCCGGCGGCACCGGCGTCCGGCTGGACGGCGCCGCCGCTCTGGGCAGCGAGGTGACCGGTCACTTCGACTCCATGCT
>CAZEOP010000024.1:0-25775 GCA_964513715.1 uncultured Gordonia sp. | reverse complement strand
CCCTGAACACAGCCGCTTGACAAGCTACAGCCCTGGGATATCTCCGCAGCGCCCCAGCAAGGACAGTCGACGGGCTTTCTCGCCGAAGCGGCGGTCCATGATTCGCGAGGGCGGCGCGGGCGGCGTCGATGAGGAGCCTTCCGCAGCGACCCTGCCAGGCCTGCGAACCCGGCCGGAGATGTCAGCGAGGACTGCGACGAACGACGACGCCCGCGTCGCCCGGGACCGAACGGCCGCTACTTGCTTTTGGCCTTGTCCCCCACCGCTTCGGTGCTCAGTGCGGCGACGAAGGCCTCCTGCGGGACGTCGACCCGGCCGATGGTCTTCATCCGCTTCTTGCCCTCCTTCTGCTTCTCCAGCAGTTTGCGCTTACGGCTGATGTCGCCGCCGTAGCACTTGGCGAGCACGTCCTTGCGGATGGCGCGGATGTTCTCGCGGGCGATCACCTTGGAGCCGATGGCCGCCTGGATGGGCACCTCGAACTGCTGACGCGGGATCAGGTCCTTGAGCTTGAGGGCCATCCTGTTGCCGTAGGCGTAAGCCGAGTCCTTGTGCACGATGGCACTGAAGGCGTCGACGGCCTCGCCCTGCAGCAGGATGTCGACCTTCACCAGGTCGGCTTCCTGCTCACCGGCCTCCTCGTAGTCGAGCGAGGCGTAGCCGCGAGTCCGGGACTTGAGGGCATCGAAGAAGTCGAAGATGATCTCGGCCATCGGCAGCGTGTAGCGCATCTCCACGCGCGTCTCGGACAGGTAGTCCATGCCGCCAAGTTCGCCGCGGCGGCTCTGGCACAGCTCCATGATGGCGCCGATGAACTCACTCGGCGCGATGATGGTGGTCTTCACGATCGGCTCGAAGATGTTCCGCGTCTTGCCTTCCGGCCAATCCGACGGGTTGGTCACGACGTGCTCGGCGCCGTCGTCCATCACCACCCGGTAGACGACGTTGGGCGCGGTGGAGATCAGATCCAGGCCGAACTCACGCTCGAGTCGCTCGCGGGTGATCTCCATGTGCAGCAGGCCGAGGAAGCCGCAGCGGAAACCGAAGCCGAGCGCGACGGAGGTCTCCGGCTCGAAGGTGAGCGCGGCGTCGTTCAGCTGCAGTTTCTCCAGCGCCTCGCGCAGCACCGGGTAGTCGGAGCCGTCCACCGGGTAGAGGCCGGAGTACACCATCGGGCGCGGCTCGCGGTAGCCGGTGAGCGGCTCGGCGGCGCCGTGTTTCGCGGTGGTGACGGTGTCGCCCACCTTCGACTGGCGCACGTCCTTCACGCCGGTGATGAGATAGCCCACCTCGCCGACACCCAGGCCGGCACTGGGCTTGGGTTCCGGCGAGACGATGCCGACCTCGAGGAGTTCGTGGGTGGCGCCGGTCGACATCATGGCGATCTTCTCGCGCGGGGTGATCCGGCCGTCGACGACGCGCACATAGGTGACGACACCGCGGTAGGTGTCGTAGACCGAGTCGAAGATCATCGCGCGGGCCGGCGCGTCGGAGTCGCCGACCGGGGCCGGGATCTGCCGGATCGCCTCGTCGAGCAGCGCGGGCACGCCTTCGCCGGTCTTGCCCGACACCCGCAGCACGTCCCCGGGCTCGCAGCCGATAATGTGCGCGATCTCCGCGGCGTAGCGGTCCGGGTCGGCGGCCGGCAGATCGATCTTGTTGAGTACCGGGATGATCGTGAGGTCGTTGTCCATCGCCAGGTAGAGGTTCGCCAGGGTCTGGGCCTCGATGCCCTGCGCGGCGTCGACCAGCAGGATGGCGCCCTCGCAGGCCTCCAGCGCGCGGGAGACCTCGTAGGTGAAGTCGACGTGGCCGGGGGTGTCGATCAGGTGGATCACATAGTCCTGCTCGACGCCCTGATCGTCGGTCATCTTCCACGGCAGCCGCACGTTCTGCGCCTTGATGGTGATGCCGCGCTCGCGCTCGATGTCCATCCGGTCGAGGTACTGGGCGCGCATGTCGCGCTCGGCGACGACGCCGGTGATCTGCAGCATCCGGTCGGCCAGCGTGGACTTGCCGTGGTCGATGTGCGCGATGATGCAGAAGTTCCGGATCCGCGAAGGATCGGTGAACGTCTTGTCGGCGAAGGTGGAAATCTCTACTGCTCCTTGCACGGTGCCGGGGGCCCGGCCACGGGTCGGCCTCTAGGTCCTGTTACGAAAGTCTTCTACATGGCATCGGTGGATCAGATCGGCGATCTGGCAAGGCGGAGGAGGGAGGGATACCGGTAGGTATCCCGACCGACGACAACGCCGCCAGGCGTCGATCTGGCCGCCGAGGCCGGTAAAGAGATTTTCGTAACAGGGCCTAGTTTCTCACGAATGGGCCGTCGAACTCGATTCGCGTCGTTGCACCCGCTGCCGGCGCCGGCGCATCCGCCGGAACCGGTGGCCGGGGTTCAGGGCACGTCGACGGCGTACGCGGCCGGGTCCGCGCGGTCGACGTAGACCACGATCTGCTCGCCGATCGCGGGCACCTCGTCGGGCACCGAGTAGTACCGATGCGTGTACCTGCGGGTCCGTTTGGCCGACGGATCGCCGATCGCTGCGACCAGCTCCCAGCCGCCGCCACCGCACTGCTCGATCGATTCGACGACGCCGTGCAGCGGCCGACCGGACCGGAGCAGCCGCCGTCGCTGGCCGTCCGCATCCCGGAGGGCGCGCAGATCGCGCCGCGACAGCCGATAGAAGAGCCAGCCCGGCCCGCCGAGCAGCAGACCGCTGCCGATCGCGGCCAGCGGCAGCACCCACGGCGCGGGATCGTCGGTGCTCCACGCCGACATCGGTCCGGTCACCGCGGCGACGACGAACCAGATCAGCCCGGCTACCAGCACCGCGGCGCCGATCGCGTACCAGACCGCACCGATGCGGACCATCGTGCCCAGATCCTTGGCCTCGTCGGCCCCGGGCTCCACATAGCGTCCGTACCTGCGTGCCATCACTCCACCTCGACGCGGTAGATCGCGGGGTCGTGCGGGTCGTAGCGGACGCCCACCAGCGCGCCGACGGCGGGCGCCTCGGCCGGAGCCTCGACGTACGAATGCACGAAGTGCGCCTCGCGGCCACTGACCGGGTCGGTGTAGACGGCGACCAGCTCCCAACCCCGGCTGCCGGTCCCCACGCGGACCACCGCGGCCTCCACCCGCCGGCCGGTCAGGTCCAGCCGGTCCAGCGCCGCCCGGCGAGCGCGCTGATTCCGCGCCAGCCCGGCGGCGGCGACGGCGACCACCGCGGCGAAGCCCAGGAAGAACAGCCCGAACACCACCAGGAAGATCGGACCGATCAGCTCGGACGGTCCGCTCATCAGCCAGGCGACACCGCCGATAAAGGTCCCCAGCCCGATGGCCCCGAACAGTCCGATCGCCGCGTAGAAGACGCGCACGTCGGCATTCGGGTCCGACGACGACGCGGACACCGACACGCTGTGTCCGAACCCGAACGACCGTCGATAGCTCACCGGCGTCTCCTCTCCCACGATTCCGTCCACCGAGCCGGCCGTGGACCGTCGCCGGCGTCAGTAAGCTCGCACCATCATGCACGACGACGCAGACAGCACCTTTCACGCCGACGGCGTGGTCGCCTCGATCGACCGGCCCGACGGCCCCTCGCGCGCGCTGGTGATCCTGGCGCACGGCGCCGGGAGCGACCGGGAGTCCGTGCTGCTGCGCACGCTGTCGGCGGCGCTCACCGCGCGCGGGCTTACCGTCGCCCGGATCGATCTGCCCTATCGGCAGCAGCGGCCGAAGGGGCCGCCGTCGCCGTCGAAGGCCGCGGCCGACCGGGCCGGGATCGCCGCTGCGATCGCCGCGCTGCGGCCGCTCGCCCCGGCGGGGCCGCTGATCGTGGGCGGGCAGTCGTACGGCGGGCGCCAGGCCTCGATGCTCGCCGCGGACCCTTCGACGGGCTCAGGGGGCGGGACGCAGGTCGCCGGAACAGAGATCGACGGCCTGCTGCTGACCTCCTATCCGCTGCATCCGCCGGGCAAGCCGGAGAAGCTGCGCACCGAACACCTCCCCGGTATCGGCGTACCCACGCTGATCGTCCACGGCCGCAGCGATGCCTTCGCCACCTCCGACGAGATCGCCGCGGCGGCAACGCTGTTCGCCGGGCCGGTGCGCGTGGTGGAGGTGGACAAGGCCGATCACGGACTCAAGCCCGAGCGCAGCGGAGTCGACGAGTTGACCGCCGATGCCGTCGTCGAGTTCTTCCTGGAGGCACGGCCATGAGCCGGCCGTTGCCGCACCGCAAGCAGTTCACCACCCGCCCGAGCACCGAGTTCGCCCGGCAGGTGGTCTACGCGCCGCAGCTCGACGGCGCCGCCGACCCCGGCGAGGTGGTCTGGATGTGGGTGCCCTTCGAGGATCTCCCGGACCAGGGCAAGGACCGGCCGGTGCTGGTGATGGGCCGTGACGCGAGCACGCTGCTCGGGCTGATGCTCTCGTCGAAGGAGTACCACCGCGACGACGAGAACTGGATCTCCCTCGGATCGGGGGCGTGGGACTACAACGGCCGGGTCAGCTACGTCCGGCTCGACCGCGTCATCGTGGTCGCCGAGCACGGCATCCGGCGCGAGGGCTCGATCCTCGACGCGCGCAGCTTTGGGCGGATCGCCGACGCACTACGCGCGGACTACGGCTGGTCGTGACCGGCTGGTCCTGACCGGCCGACGCGCTATCGCCGGAACCGCTCGGGCAGTCCGACGACGCCGCGCTTGATCCGGCCGGCCGCGGCCCCCGCACGGCTGCGCGGCGGCGGCGCGGGGAACGGGTCGGACATGCGGGTGATCCAGTGCGCCAGCGCGTCGAGTCCGGCGTCGAGCAGTTCCTCGGTGGTCGGTGGCGCGGACTCGGCGGCCGCGGTGTCCGGACGCACCCGGAGATCGTCGAGCGTGCCGGTGATCGAGCACCCTGTGCCCGCGACGGCGGCGATCATCCGCTCGGATTGGGCCGCGGCCCAGTCCCGCTGCGCCGCGGTCAGCCCGAGCGGTGCCCCGGCCGTGGTCGGACCGAGGCCGTCGCCGATGAGACCGCGTTTGACGAGGTGCTCGTAGCGCCGCCATTCCAGGTCGCCGGGCCGGATGCGGGTGTTGAGGCGGCGCAGGAACTCGGTCTGCGGCGCCGACAGGGAGGCGTTGTGCCGCTCCGCGCGCAGCGGCAGCAGCGCGGGATCGGTGTCCAGCACCCGCAGGAAGCGCTCCCACACGCCGTCGCCCGGCGCCCCGGCGCCCTCGGCCGGCACCGTGACGAGATGAATACGGTCGGCGGGCAGCAGCCGCGACCACGCCGCGACCACCGCCGGATAGTTCTGAAACTCCCAGAACGGCTCCTCGTCGGCCGCCCCCGCCTCGCCCCCGGCCTCGCCGGCGGCCGGACTGTCCGTCGTCTCGCCGTCCGGGGCGTGCACGGCCACCGATGCCAGGAACTCATCGAAGGATGCCAGGCGCCGGTTCTTGATGTTCTCCTGCCACACCGACGGCAGCTGGCGGGCGAGGTCCCGCACGGTGAGAATCACCCGGACCTCGTCGGCGAAGGAGAGGTCGTCGAGCAGCGTCGCCAGGTGCTGCGGCCGCGCGGTCGCCAGCAGCTCGTGCGAAATCAGCGAGGTGCCCGGCCAGGCCTTCATCTCGGCGACCATCCGCGGCCACACCCCGGCGTGCTCGGGCAGCGCCCACGACAGGTAGCGCTCGGGCTGCAGGTGCGCGGCGGCGTGGAAGTGATCCTGCTCGGTGAGCCCCGGGTACAGCAGGCCCGCCTGTTCCCGCGCCGCCTCGCGGTTCAGCCAGAGCCGATCCTGCAGGTGGGTGGTGCCGGTTTTGGGCAGACCGACGTGGAGGTAGACAATCGACATAGTGCAGCTCAGCTTAGGTCGACCGACCCCGAGCCGGGCAGCCGCCCACCGTCGCGGACGGTCCGGCCGATTTGGGCCCGCAGTCCGCACGCTGGTAATCTTGACGGCTGTTGCGTACAACGCTGATCGCCCGACGGTCGCGAGGCGCACTACCGACCAGAATCCCGGCCGCGAACGGCGGCCGGAACAACGATGTAAAGGGACTGTCGCGTGGCAAACATCAAGTCGCAGATCAAGCGGAACAAGACCAACGAGGTGCGTCGTCAGCGGAACCAGTCGGTCCGCAGCGCCCTGCGTACCGCGATCCGCAACTTCCGCGAGTCCGTCGCCTCGGGCGACAAGGACAAGGCCGCCGAGCTGCTCGTGAGCACCAGCCGCCAGCTCGACAAGGCCGCTAGCAAGGGCGTCATCCACAAGAACCAGGCCGCCAACAAGAAGTCGGCCATGGCGACCGCCGTCAACAAGCTCTGACGGCCCGCGGCGCACGCCGCACCCCCGGGGCCGCCGCGCCCCGACACCAGTTCTGCCTTCACCCCGACGACTTCCACGCTGTCGTCGGGGTGAATGTCGTCTCCGGGCCCGGGCGCTCCAACTGTGACGTATCGGGCCGGCTCGGCCCCCAGGCTGAGGCATAGGACCAGGTCGCCGGGGATCGGAGGCGAACCTACTTCACAGTTGGAGCGGTCCTCGGAGGCCGCACCGGCTACCGCCCGCGCCGAGGCCGCAGCTGGGCCACCGTCGAGACGGCGTGCTCCAGCGCGTAGTCGGCGTCGGCGGCCTGCCCCTTCACCGCGCCGTTGAGTTCGGCGACCACCAGCACCGCCTGCCCGATCGAGGCGCTGTCCCAGGCGCGGGCCTGGCCCTGCACCTTCCCCACCCGCCCGGGCGGCATGCCCAGCTGCGAGGCCACCGTGTACTTGTCGGCCGAGCCGAGGGCCCGCACCCGCGCGATCGCGTGCACGGCCTCGGCCAGCGCGTCGGCCAGCAGCACCCGCGCGGTGCCGTGGTGCTGCGCCCAGGCGAGCGACTCCAGCGCACCGGCCAGGTCGCCGGTGACCGCCTTGTCGGCCACCTCGAAGCCGGTCACCTCGGGGCGTCCGACGTAGTAGGTGCGCACCGCGGCTTCATCGACCTTGCCGCCGGTGTCGGAGACCAGCTGATGACAGGCCGCCGACAGCTCGCGCAGATCCGAGCCGACCAGTTCCTGCACCAGCTCCACCACGTCGGGACCCACCCGGACGCCCAGCTGGCGGAACTCCTTGCGGACGAAGTCGACGCGCTCGGACGGCCACTTGGGCGCGGCGCACTCGAATTCGGCGGCCCCCGCCTTCTTCAGCTCACCGACCATCGACTTCTGCCGGCCGCCGCCGTTGTGGATCACCATCATCGTGATGCCCTCGGGCAGCGCCTTAGCGGTGGCCAGGATCAGTGCCGCCGGCTCCTTGCCTGCGGCGTCGGCGGCCTCGACCACCACGATGCGTTCCTCGGCGAACAGCGACGGGCTCAGCAGTTCGGCCAGTTCGGGGCCGGTCACCTCGCCGCAGCGCACCCGGGTCACCGGAACGTCCTCCCCCGCCTGCGCCGCACGTTCCTTGGCGACCTGGCCGATGACCCGGCCGGTGAGGAAGTCGTCGTCGCCGAGCAACAGGAACAGGCGGTCAGTCACGCTGACCATGGTGCCACGGTCCAACCGCGCCGCCGACTTCCGGCCCACCGCCGGACGATGCCGATCAGCCCGTCAGCGCGCAGCGGAGGATCGAGGCCAACGACGCGTCCGAGTCCGGGGCGGCGCGAGGTCAGTCCGGATCGGTCAGATACTCGTCGAGGTCGGTCAGACCGGGATGCTCCGGGTCCACCCGCAGGCCCTCGGCGACGCAGCGCCGCGCGGTGGCGTCGTCACCCTCGTCGACGGCTTGCCGGGCCGATGTATAGAGGGCCGCGGTGAGCAGCGGCGTCCAGCCCGCGGCGCGCGCCTGCCCGGCGAGGTCGTCGAGCAACGCCTTCGACTCGGCCGGATCGTCCCGCTGCACGATGTCCGCGCGCACCAGTTGCAGGCGGCCGCGCTCGAAGCCGACGGACCCCTGCGCGGACAGCCGGTCGTACAGGTCGCCGGCCTGGTCCAGGGCGCTCAGCGCGGCCGGCTGATCCCCGGAGTAGTGCGCGGTCAGCGCCGCCGTGCGTAGGGCATCGGCCGCCGAGTACGGATCGTCGGCGGCCAGATAGCCCTGCGCCGCCGCCGCGAAGTCGGCGTGCGCCTCGGCCATCCGCTCCAGGCTCCACAGCTCCTGGCCACGGGCCTCGCGCAGCTGCGCGCGATAGCCGGGGGCCTCCTCGCCGGTGAGGCCGTCGATCAGCTCGGTGAACGACGACGCGGCCGCCTCGGCCAGCCCTGCGGCGGCCTGCGCGCGACCGAGCAGGCTGGTCGCGAACTCGGCCGTCTCGTGGTCGCCGCGCTCAGCCATGCGGTCCCGGATCGGGCGCACCAGGTCGATCACCGGGCGCGGATCGTCCCGCCGGGTCAGCTTGAGCCGCGCGACTTCCAGGGACAGTCCGTCCGCCGGATAGTCGAAGCCCTCGACGGTCCACACGGCCGCCGCCTGCTCGGCATCCGCGAGGGCCCCGTCGTAGTCGTCGTGCGCCGACCGAGTCGCCATCCGCTGCCCCAGAGTCTCGGCCAGTTGCTCGTGGACCGCCAGTTCGACGGCCTCGTCGAGCAGCACCAGCGCCGCCCCCGGGTCGGTCTGAGCCTGGTGCCCGGCCGCGGCGCGCAGCGCCTCCACCGCGTCCGCCCGCGCGGACAGCGCCTGGTCGGCGGTGGCGGCCGTCGCCACCGCGCGCCGCGCCGAGAGCAGCGCGGCGTCGAGCGCACCGGCCGGATCGGCGCCGGTCGCCGTGAGCAGGTGGGCGCGGAAGTACTGCAGCCCCGATTCGGTGGCGGCCAGGTCGGAGTCGGCGGAGCCGCCGTCGTCGGTGTCCGGGTATCCCACCGGGCCGTCTCCGGCCAGCGCCAGCAGCGCCTCATCGAGCAGGTGCAGTGCGCGGCCCGGATCCCTCGGCGCCTGAGACGCGGCGAGATTGCGCAGATACCCGGCACGCGGGATGCGCGGCCAGCTCGCCTCGTCGAGGTCGCGTCCACGGTCGACGAAGATCTGCGGGTCCGCGTCACCGTCCTCCACCGCCATCGCGTCGGCGATCAGCGCCGACATCGCCGCCCACGCTGGAAACTCGTCGCGCAGTTCCTCGCTGAGCACGCGCGCCTCCCGCTGCGCCGCGACGGGATCGTCTAACCGGAGGTTCCAGGCGATCAGCCGGCGCGCCCGGGCCCGATCCGTGCCACCCAGCTCGCCCAGGCGCGCCGCCAGCGCCGCGGCGCATTCGCGGGCCCGGCGCGGGGAGGCCGTCTGATAGGCCGCGGCACCGGAGAGCAGTTCGGTCGCCGTCCGCTGCGGCACCGGAACCACCCCGTCGGCCGGCACCGACGCGGCACGCAGCGCGAGGATCTCCTCGATCTGGTCGGAGATCACGGTGCTCGCATTGCGCACGTCGTAGCGGCGCGCCAGCTGCCGAGCGCGGTCGGCGAGCTCGGTCGCGATCTCGCCGATCGGCCGCGGCCGCGCGGGTGCCGACGCCTCCGTGCGCCAGGACAGTGTGAGGCCCGGATCGGTGTCCGCACGCGAGGCGAAGACGGCCGCCAGCGCCGCACACTCGAGGGCCTCCCGGTACGGATTCTGCTGCTGGTCCAGGTGCGCGATCCGGCCGACGGCCAGCGGGAAGGCCTCGTCGAGGGCATCGACGCGCAGCAGCGCGATCACCGCCGAGGCCACGTTGTCCAGGCGCGGGAACTCGTCGTAGACGCGGCCGATGGAGGCGGCCGCCTGGATCACCTCGGCACGCCGACCGAGCCGCGCCCAGGCGCCGATCAGCGCGGTGTGCGTCTCGGCGGGGAAGAAGCCGCAACGGTTCCCGTCGTCCACCAGATCCGGTTCGGACAGTTCGATGGCCCGCTCCGGCCGCCCCAGGTCGGTGTAGAGCTGCGCGACGATCGCCCGCGCCCCTTCCTCGCAGGTGCCCTGCGGTGGCGCGAAGTCGTCACAGGCGTCGAGCAGTGCGAGCGCTCCGGCCCGGTCGCCGCGATGCTGGGCGAACCGCGCTCGGGCGACGGCCGCGGCCGCCGCCGACTCGTACGGCGTTCCGGCGACGCGCCGTTCCCAGTCGGCGACGATGCCCTCCGCGGCCGCGAGGCTGATCTCCGGAACCAGCGCCACATCCTGCACGAACTCGGCGAGCGTGGTCTGGAACAGATTCGCCGCCCAGTCCGGCCAGACGAAACCGGGGCCCTGGCGGTCGACGTAGCGCAGCAGCCAGACGCACAGGGTCAGGACGTCGGTGCTCGTGCCCTCCCACGACGCCGCGTAGACGGCCTCGACCCGGACATGGAACTGCCAGTACTCGTCACCGATCTCGTCGGCGCGCGCGATCAGCGGCGGGAAGGCCGCGAAGTTCTCGTGCCCGAAGCGGGAGTCGGCGTAGACGGCGCTGCTCAGGTCGGCGCGCAGCGCTTCGATGTCCTCGCGCAGAGCCGGGTCGGGTTCGGGGATGCTCATGCGGTGCCTTCCGGTGCGGCGGATCGGGTCGCCAGATCGGCGAGGAGGGTGATGGCGTCGTCGATGTCGCCCGAGGCGCCGAGCCGCAGGCTCCGGCGGGCGCGGATGAGCGCCTGGCCGTAGAGCACCCGGACCATCGCCCCGGCCACGGTGGTGTCGGTGATCTGCGGAAGGCGCTGGACGAGCGGGTTGCGCACGTTCAGCACCAGCACCGGGCTGCTCTCGCGGACCGGTCCGGCGGATTCCGCGGCGTCGACGGCCGAGAGCGCCGCGAGCCAGGCATCCGGCTCGCCGGCGGTCTCCGACAGCAGCTTCTTGCGGTCGGCGGCGAGTTTGGCGGCGTCATCGGTGACGTACACCGCGGAGATCCCGGCCGGCTCGAAGGAGGCCAGCGCCACCTCGCAGCGCTGCGCGGCCAGCGCCCGCGCCGCGGTGCGCTCGGTCTCGGCCATCGTCGCGCGGGTCTGCGGGTCGACGGCGCCCAGCGCCGACAGCAGCACCTCCTGGGTGACGAACTCGGCGGTGACGGCGGCGTCCGCGGCGACCAGCGCCGCGATCACCGCGGACTCGAAGGCGTAGCCCGAGTTCACCAGGCCCACGCCCCGGCCGGCGAGGATGTCGGCGAGCATCCGGAAATCGTCCACGCTGTCGGTGTGCCGGATGGTGCCGTACCTCGCCCGGAAGCTGGCCAGCGGCATGGGGCCGAAATTGGTCTCGAAGTCGCAGTTGCGGTCGACGAAGCCGAGCAGTTCCCGGCGGTGTGCGGCGAGCGCCTTGATGCCCTGCCCGTGCACGGCGAGGAAGGTCGCGCGCAGCGCGGGTCGCTGCTCCAGACCGATCAGCCAGGAAGTGACCTGCGCGGCCAGCGAGTCGGCCGTTGCCGTCAGCGCATCGTCGCGCACCAGACCCTCGCGCGACGCGGTCGGCGTCAGATGCTGCGCTTCGACGACGAGCCGGACGAAGTACGCCCACTCCGGCAGGAGTTCGGCGACGTCGCCCACGAGCAGTCCCTTGAGGTACATGCGGTGGGCCACGCGGCCCATCGGGCCGGCGCCCTCCGGGAACACATAGGCGACCCCGCGGAGTCCGACCTCGGGCACGGCGACCTCGAACGAGTCGAGCGGTGTGAAGCCGAACTCGTCCTGGCAGTAGGCGACGCGGGCGGCCGCGAGGGCGCCGGAACCGTCGTCGGTCAGCGGATCGGCGCCGCGGTTCACCACGGCCCCGTTGACGCTGACCGGTGTCGGGTGCAGCGCCGTGTACGCCGCGGCGAGTCCGGTGACCCGCTCGGGCGAGAGCCAGCACTCCATGCCCGGGCGCACCCGGATGCGCACGGTGGTGCCGGTGGTCTCCCGGTCGCCCGGGCGCACGGTGACGCCACCGTCCGCCGAGCCGGTCCAGCGCACCGGTGCGGCGCCGTCCGCCCGCGAGGACACCTCGATGCGGTCACCGATCAGGAAGCCGCTGAGCATGCCGACGCCGAACTGGCCGATCGTGTCCTGGTGCGAGAAACCGAGAGCGTCGCGCTTGGAACTGCCGCCGATGGTGCCCAGCAGCGCACCGATCCGCTCGGCATCCATACCGACTCCGTGATCGACGATGGTGAACTCGGCGCCGTCGGTGTGCAGTGCGATCTCGGCGTCGCGGCGGCCGGCCACGGTCTGCGCATCGATCGCGTTCTGCAGGAGTTCCCGGACGTAGACGCCGGGGCTGGAATAGAGATTGCGACCGAGCACCTCGATGAGTGCACCCAGATCGACGTCGAAACCGTCCGTCCGATTCACGCGGTCCACCTTACAAACGGGCACGGACACGACCGGCGGTCGCCGCGCGGGGGGGCACGTTCACACTCGGCACCTTCGCTCATCGGACCCCAAAGTCCGGGCGCCGTCGATCGGCGCCACGGTCTTGGACGGGCGCGGGCACCGGCTTTGTTCCCCGGCCGCCTGGTGCCCTGAAGCGTCGGCCAGGCGAGAACGCTGCCGACCCGGTGGCGCGTACTGTCTGCTGGCATGAGCGACGACGGCTGGCTGTGGCCGCTGGCGGCGATCGAGACGCTGATCCCGCCGGTGCTGGCCGGAACGCCACCGACCGCGATACCGGAGGACGGGTACGAGCACCCGGACTACGACCCCGATGACTACGCCGACCGCAACGAGCGGGCCCGCGTGCGATGGACGGTCGGCGCTCCGGACACCCGCGGCCAGGCGTCTCTGCGGATCCGCGAACGCGCCGCCCGAACACCGCTGACCGAGGGCAACGTCGACTCCGACGCCCACCTCTACCACGACGGTGTGGCGTTCATCGTGCAGCGGATCCCGCCGGAGCAGCGCACGATCTTCGGCGAGTGGGCGTACCTCATCGACCGTCCCACCGAGGTGGGCAGGTCGTGGATGCTGTGCGGCGACCGACTGACGTATCAGTGCTGCTTCCCCACCGATTCGGAGCCCCCGCACCCCGTTCCCGACGAGCAGCTATACGCCTCGGCTGCGCACGCGCTCACGCTGATCGAGGATCCGCCCGCCGAACGAGTGCGGCCCACCATCAGGGTGCCGGCACCGTCGCACTACGAATGGCAGTGAGCAGAACGGTCACCGTCCACGACACCAGTCCGGCATGTCGAGGAAATCGCGCAGCCACGCTCGCCCAGGTGACGCGGGAGAAAGCCGCCACCGCGGCACTCGCGCGCACCGGGGTCACCATCAGCAGACCGCTCGGGCTGCGCTGCCCGCCGGCTCAGACGACTGCTCTCGATAAAGTGAGCAATGAACGCGCGGTCAGGGAAACCATTCAAGAAATATCTTGAGAACCGCCGCCCTCTAGCTGCGTATTGAATCTCGAATTCTATGGATTGCACCAATCTTTCGAAGCAGCCCGCGATGCTTACGCCCGCCTAGTCCAGATCCCGCTCCTCGCGCAGAACCCGGCGCCGTGCGGCGAGCATGGCCCACATCCAGCACGATAGAACGGAAACGATGATGAATGGTGCAGACCAGCCTGGGAATACGCGGAGAATCGCCGCACTCGATGTGCCCCCTACTGCGGCCAGGAGAAGTCCACCGATTGCCACCGTTGCCCCGCTCGCTACAAACCCCGTAACGACTGCCCGCAAGACTGGCGTTGAAGACATCAAACGTACCGGCACTAGCCGCTCTAATACTGACCACAATGCCAGGAAGGAAACAGCGGGCAACCCTGGCCACCAAAGCAGCATAAGAGGGAAGATCATTGCGGTGACCGCCGCGCCGGAGTAGCTACTGTAGTAGGCGACACCGGCGACCAATGCGGGCGGAATAGCTACCCACCATCGTCGCGGTTGAGCTGTGGTACTAGTATGCGAGCGCAGCAACAACATTCCCTAGAAATCGACCCCAAACGAACTCAGCGGCACGTTTGTTAAAGAAATCGGGAACCGGAGCGTCCGTTGTCGTCGCATAGACGTTCAGTATCAGTTGTTCGCCATCGTTCCAGAAGTGGAATCGAACAGTACTTCCCTCCCCATCGAAGTGCCCGGGAAGCCCGACAAACTCGAACGAGAAGTCGTCGTCGGTCTCGTATACTTCAGTCACGCGCACCGGCGCATCCATTCGGACGCCCGCGACCTCAATCACCAGCGGCAACTCGTCCCCCACTTTTGGAAACTCACGCGGTGCACCTTCTACAGGGAAGTAGCAGTTGAAACACTCTCGAAGGAGAGCCGCGACGTCTCGGGGCTTAATGTGCGAGGTGTCGCGCGAGTAATCACCCTCCGACTTGATAGAGAGCTCATAACCGCCGTACGAATCAACGTTCGACTTTGCAGGCGTACGACCCGAGGCTACCCGTCGCGCCGTGCGCGGACCCGCCGCAGCGACTGCGGCAGCGCCCACGATCGCCCAAATCGGTGTCGGTATCGCTCCATCGCTGCTGGATGTGGGACCGATGAACGCACGGTCAGACACGCTACTTGTTGGCCCAGCCTGCGCCGTGCGGCTGACCACAGGACTTCCAGCAGTTCGCCGACTTTCCTCAGGCGATGCGGATACGGTCACCGTGGCTTCCGTCTTCGTTTCGGCAGGGCCGCGGCCGCTGGTAGGTCGCGTCTTCGGTGCCGGATCGCCGACGATTGGAGTGCCGTTACCTGTACCCGGTCCTGGCCCGGCGTCACCGCCGATCACAGCGCCACCGTGGGAGGTTCCCGGGGCACCCGGAGTGCTCGTCGGGGCGTTCATCGTCGGCGGCGGAGTGTAGGTCGGAACACTGATGCACGGCCAACTCGGCCCGTACTGCGCACGCATCTGATCACACAACGCATCCGCCCGCGCCTCACTACGACCGAGACCAGCAGCCAAGATCGCACCAGCGAACGCCAACGTCCCCGCCCCAGCGGCCATCGCCGCTGCGCGTCGTCCGGCGCATGAGCTGTTGTTTCTTGTGGCCATGTCAGTGACCCTTACCGCGGATCGCGCCCCACAGGGCGTCGATACCGGCCCAGAACCACCGGCCGCCGATCGACATCACCAGGAAGAAACACAAGAACACCAGCACGTTCCCGTACTCGTCACCCCACCGACCCAGATTCGGCAGATTAATCGCCGCCACCACCAGAACCGCGCAGCCAGCGATCAATGCCAGCATCGTCCAGACCGACACCGACCGGTTGCCGCCGGCCGACGCCTGACCGGATTGCTCGGACTCGACCGGCGTCACCGCGGACTGCGAATGCCTCGGCACACCCGCCTTCCTTGGCTCAGTCACCGATTGTTCTGCTGTCGTCATGTCATACCCCCGTATGCGTGTAATCAATCAAAGATGCCTGCGTCCGCACGCTGTTAGAGCAGGTGCGGCTGGCCGTACAAGTGGAACGTGTTGTCATTGGCCTTGGTCGTCATCGCCACCCGCACATACGCGCGCACCGCAGGACGAGCACCGACACAACCGGAGATCTCCACCCGCACACCCTCCAGGCGCGCCCCGGCCGACGGGCCCTGCAACGGCTTGGTCGCAAACGGCACATCGACAGTCGCACCGTTCTTCAACGACGTCGAAATATTCGGCATGACCTGCGCACCCAGCACGATCGCCGGCGGGTAACTGATCGACATCTGCGCCGTCGGACCACCAGTGATACCCACGTTCACCCCGTCCATCTGCCACTGACACGACACCTGGAACCCGGTCGACAACACCGCCGCATCCACTGGCGCCTTCCCGGTGCCGGTGATCGTCGCCGACCCACGCAAATCCAAGAACGCCTCATACGATCCGTGCCCGCGACTGAGTGCCGGAACACTCTGGATCCGCTCACCAGACTTCGTCAACGACACCTTCCACCCGTCATCAGACGTGCGGGTGACCGTCTTATCCCTGTAGCTAGACGCCGCGTCGGCGGACCCAACAGTGCCGTTGCTAGCAATCAGAGTGCTACCGGCAAGGACAACGGCTGCAACAATGCGCGAAACGCGCATGAACTCCCCCTCGAAATTCGATGCGCCGCAGAAGAAAATCAGACGAGCCGAGAAGAGGCCCCCAAAGACGTCACCCCTCCGCAGCTGACCGCATCCCCCATGCGGCTGAACTGGAACATCTGGGACTTTACTGAGAAAGTGTGATTTTACTATCATATGTGTGCTAGATCACTCCCCTATCTCAATGCGTTGGCTCAACTACCCGGAGGCTAAGAGTCATCTGACAAACCCGGAGTTAACACTCGCGGCTGCGCGACCGGTCATGGCCACCACTCCCGTGAGGGAGATGTCTGCCAATGACAGATGCTCGGCGCCGATCTATCGGTGCGCTTGCGGGCGAACGTCAAGCCAGGGCGTGAACTGCCCAATCGATTCACCGTCGCATTTGTGTGCAGATTGATACCGGTAGGCGACCTGTTGAGGTTCCTCGGCAATCGCCGCACGAGCGGCCGCGTCCAGGTTCGCAAAGTCAGCGACTGCCAGCGTCAGGAAGTGACGATCGGCCAGTTCCATCGTGACGCAGTACCCGATGACGGCCATATCGCCCGCGGGTCGCGTCTTCGCCGGAGCTCCATCGACAACGACTGTCAGGCCCCCTTGATCCTTCGGCGCAAGCGTGTTGTCGACACCAGGTGTACCGAGAGTGCGCATGGCTTCGTCGAGAGACACTCCGATCAACTCGGAGAGGTAGAGTTGATCCCATCCCGCGCGCGGACTCACCACCTCCGCGCCAGTCACCAACTCCGCAGTGGTGTCGAACGAGATTATCCCCAAAGGCCTTCCGAATACCGAGATGAGCAGCAGGTAGACGAGGGCGACGACGACGATCACCCCGCCGACGATCCGAGCACGCGGCGACGGTTTCGCCAGTCCAATTCGCATGATCATCCACTCCATGGAAGGTTCAATCCGACCGCGCCCCGCACGGGGGCGATATCCGGGCACGGTCGGCCCGCCCGCCACCAGGGCGGGCCGAGAAGGTGCCGATGCGAGCAAGTAACAGGATGAGCCGATGTCTCATCATCACCCCCGTTTTAGTGCGTTCTTCAGGTTCTGGGCCCCCGACTTCGAGGCTGTCGGCAACGCTACGAGCACACTGTCAACCCCGGTCGCCCAGAAACGGCATACCCGCAGGTAGAAGGAAGAAACAAAATTACGGTCCGTAATTCTCTGGACACGCGACCTGCGCAAACGTGTCGAGCCCCATCCACCCGCGGGCAGCAAGTCGCAGCCTCCCGTCGAATCGAAGGCACCCGCGAGATGACCGGTCTGCCGTGATCCGGTTGGCCGCTCAGCGTCGATCCACCTGAACCCGACAGACGGCCCACGCGAACGCACCGATCAGGACAACGACGACGGCCGCCTGCCAGCCGGGGACTTCGGGCGCCGCCCAGGCGTGGCCGCCGAGCCGATCGGCGACGGTCAGCAGCCACCACATCTCCGGGCCGGTGGCCCGGATCAGGAACTCGGCAGTGAGGGCTCCCACTCCATCCACCGGTCCCAGCACCCCGACAACGGCGGCCGCGGTGCCGAGCAGCGCGATGATCCCGACGACCGGCGCCGCCAGCAGGTTCGCCGGCAGCGAGACCAGACTGATCCGGCCGGACACTGCAATCACCAGCGGCGTGGTGAGAATCTGCGCGGCCAGGGTCATCGCCAGCAGGACGGCGAGTACCTCCGGCACGCCCCGGCTCTGCAGTCGGCGCCGGATCCCCGCGGCCCACAGCACCAGGCCGAGGGTCGCCGCGACCGACAGGGCGAAACCCGGCGCCACCGCCATCTGCGGCCAGAACAGCAGCACCGCGATGATCGCGACGCCGAGCGCGGGCAACGCCTGCGCCCGACGCGCGGCAAGCGCTCCCGCCAGCCCCACCCCGCCCATCACGGCCGCGCGCAGCACACTGTCGGTGGGCCGCACGAGGATCACAAAACCCAGCATGGCCAGCGCGCCGACGGTCACCGTGAGCCGAGTCGACGCGCCCAGCAGTCGCACGCCCAGCACCACGGCCCCGCAGACGATGCCGAAGTTGGCCCCGGAGACCGCGACGAGGTGCGTCAACCCGGCTGCCCGAAAGTTCTCCCGGAGACCCGCGTCCAGGTCGCCGGTGTCACCGAGCACCAGTCCCGGGAACAGCCCGGCCGCGCGTGGCGGCAGGGCCCGCTGAGCCGTGAGCCGCAGACGTTCCCGGACATCACCGGCCCAGCGCTGCCACACCGGCGCCTGCCCCACGACGACCGGAGCGTCGAGCGCGGTCAGCCGCGCAGCGGTGAGTCGATCGGCCGGCCCCGACGACGGTGGACGGGCTCGCGCACGGACCGAGAGGCGGTGTCCCGGAACGGTTTCCGGGAGCTGTGAGAGTCGCAGGGTGAGGTCGGCCCGCACCGGGCGCTGCCGCGCACCGTCCAGTTGGACGACGCGGACGGGCAGGCGAGCCCCGCCCTGCCGGGCGAAGATCATCGGGTCTCCGGCCACCTCGACCGTCAGTCGCTGTTTTCCCGCCGCCTCCCGGATCGGGGCGTGTTCGGCGACGCCGATCTCAATGGCGCAGACGGCCGCGGCCGCGGCGGCGACGCCGCACAGGCCCAGCAGCCCGGCGAGGGCGGGCCACCCGGAACCACGGGACGCCCGGAGCACGAATCCGCAGATCACCGTGGCGATCACCCACCCGGCGCACATCATCCAGGTCACGGCGAGCGGCACGCAGAGCGCGATCGCACACGTCGCCCAACAGGCCATCGCCGGGCCGGCCAGACGCAGGTCGCCGGTCATCGTCGCACGCCCCCGCACGCGCCGGTGATCGCTCTCCCCGTGATCGCCCACCGGACGACTCTCATCGGCCGACGGTCACCAGGTCGCGGAGCTTGGCCAGCCGGGCCGGCCCGATGCCGTCGACCTCGCCGAGTTGATCCACCGAGGCGAAGCCGTCGTGCTGCTGTCGCCAGGCGATGATCGCCTGCGCGGTGACCGGGCCGACACCGGGCAGGGTGTCGAGTTCGGCCGCCGTCGCGGTATTCAGGTTCACCGGCCCACGCGCTGCTCCCCCGGCGGTCCCGCTCCCGGCACCCGGCGCGGTCCCGCCGACCCCGGCCGCCCCGCCCGCACTCGCCGCGCCCGAGGCGACGACGGCACTGCGCACCGAGTCGGACCCGTTCTCGCGGGTGCCCACCAGGATCTGGTCACCGTCGCGGAGCACCTGCGCCAGGTTCAGACTCAGCACGTCGGCGCCGTCGCGCGCCCCACCCGCCCGCTCCAGCGCCTGCGCGACCCGCGCATCCGGCGGCAGGCGAATCAGGCCGGGCCGGTGCACCAGACCGGCGACGCTCACCACGATCTCCGCCGGAGCGGCCGTCGACGATCCCGGCGACGGCGCTGCCGCTGGCGCAGAAGGACCCGCCGACACCGGGAAATCGACCAGCGGCACCACCGCCTCGTTGCCGCGCAGCAGCGCGAAGGCGGCCACCGCGCAGGCGATCACCCCGACGCCGATGAGCGCGATGGCCGCCGGTGGGAGCAGGGCGAAGCGTCGGGGCGGCGGGTCGTCCCAGTCGTCGGCGGACCAGTCGTCGGGGTCTGGTCGGTGGTCGGAGTCGTACCGGTCGTCGGGAGTGGCTTCGACACGGCTCGTCACTGCGTTCCTCACCGGCTCAGCCGGCGATTCCAAGAGACCTGGGCGTAACGGGTCGTGCCAGCTATCACGGTCGAGACTGTCACCACGGTCTTGCCAGTCATTGCGGTCGGGGCGGGCAGAGTCGGCGGAACGGGCGGACCAGGAGCGGCGGCCGGCGGGGGTGTCGAGCCAGGCGGGCAGGGCGGTGGCACCCCAGGCATCCGCCGGCGGCTCCGTCGACTCCGCAGCCTGGTCGCCGTAGCCTGCCGCAGCCTCCCAGTCGTACACCTCCGGGTCGTCGTCCGGCTCGGCGGCCGGCGGGCCGGGAACGTCGTCGAACACCGGATCGTCGTACGACACCGCGGCGACCCAGTCGTCGTCCGGGGCGGCCCGGTCGTCGACCCGAGCGCGCGGCGACGGCTCGTCGCGCAGCCGTGGGTGTTCGGCTTCCCAGTCGCGGTCCCACTCACCACCGCCGGATTCGCGGCGCGGGCGCAGCCGGTTCAAGGCGTCGGTGGAGCTGTTCGTACGTCTGCCCATGCCCCGACGCTAGGTCGCGCCGTCTCCCGGCCGCGAGAGTCGATTCGCGCGCCTGTGGACAACGACGAACCATCCCCAGGAACCGAATCGGGGCTGGACGAGCCGAGTCGAAGCGGCTAACCGGTCTCAGTCGATGGGGTCCAGGCCGCGGGCCACCGAGATGCCGACCGCGCCCGGACCGACGTGGATGCCGAGCACCGGACCCAGATCGACGGTGAGCGAGGAGACGACGTGCGGCAGCCGGTCGACGATGCTCCGGTGCACCTCGACGGCCAGCTCGGGCGCCTGGCAGTGCTGCACGGCGACGGTCACCGGCTCGATCCCCACGTCCTCGACGACCGCATCGACCATCCGCTTGACGGCCTTGGTCATGGTGCGCTGGCGCTCCTTGAGGACCAGCACGCCGTCGGCCATGTGCAGGATCGGCTTGATCGACAGCGCCGACCCCAGCAGGTGGCTGGCGGCGCTGATGCGGCCGCTGGACCGCAGATTCTCCAATGTCTGCACGCACATCAGCGACTCGGCGGTGGCGGCGGCGCGCACCGCGGCCTCGTACACCTGATCGCGGTCACGACCGGCTTCGGCGGCCTGCGCGGCGGCGAGCGCGGTGAGCCCCACCGAAACGCCGGCGGCGCGCGAGTCGACCACCCGCAGCCCCTCGCCGAGCTCTTCGGAGGCGAGCCGGGCCGCGGCCCAGGTGCCCGACAGCCGGCGCGACATGTGCACGGCCACCACGCCGTCGCCCTCACTGCGGTCCATCGCGGCCCGGTAGGCGTCGATGAGGTCTTGCGGATTGGCACCCGAGGTGGTCGCTCCGGGCGTGGAGATCACCTCGGACGGAATGGCGTCCACCCCGTCGAGGTACTCGGTGCCGTCGGGCAGAAAGACGTGCAGCGGCACCTGAACGATGCCGTAGCGCTCCGTCAGTGACGCGGGCAACCGCGACGACGAATCGGTGACGACGATGACAGGCACCCCTACAACTTAGCCGCACTCCCCCGGCGGCCCGAACGCCCCTGTCCGGTTCGTCTCACTTCGCGCGTGTCAGCACCCGGGCGACGGCGGGCGCGACGAGCTCGGCGATCACGCGGTGGGTGTGCAGGCCCCAGTGGATGCCGTCGGGGTTCATCGTCGCCGGATCGTCGGTGAAGTGGGCGGCGGTGGTCGGATAGAAGTCGACCGTCGGCAGCCGATGCTCGGCGGCCCAGGCCTCGATGCCCGAGCTGGTCGGCACCCGTCCCGGATGCGCGTGCCCGTAGTACGGGCTGGCGTGCGTCGGCGGCAGCGCGACCAGAATCGGCAGCTCCGGGCGCAGCTGGGCGATCGAGGCGCGGATCTTCTCGTAGTAGTCGACGGTCACCGACGGCGGCAGCGCCATCGGCCAGCCCAGCGGCGAGAGCCGCGGCTGCAGCCAGCCGTAGGCGTTGCGCACCTTCTCGCGCAGCGCCGCCGGCCGAACGTAGCGGATCTGTTCGCGCAGCGCGGTGGGCAGCGGCGACGGCAGCGAGTCCATGCCGCCGAAGGCCAGCACGATCACCTCGGCATTGGGCAGCGCCGCCCAGATCCGCGGATCCTGGGTGATGGCCCACCAGATGTCGCGGCTGGTCCAGCCGATCCGGGCGAACAGCTCCACCGGACGGTCGACGGCGGCGCCGACCCGATTGGGCCAGATGTTCTCGTCGTCGGCCGGCAGACCCCCGGCGGGCCCGTAGAACGACAGCGAATCGGCCAGCACCAGCACGGTGCCGTGCTGCTCCGAACGCACCGAGTCGGCCACGACCTACTGCACCCCGGCGTCGGCGGATTCGGCCGAGGCGTTCCACACGTCCAGCCGCCAGGTCGGCTCCTCGCCGGGCAGGCTGTGCCCGGACAGCTGCACCCAGCTGGTGTTGGCCAGGCCGCCGAGGATCGGCCAATTGGCCACCGGCAGACCGAGCAGGCCCGCGGTCAGCGCCGCGATCACCCCGCCGTGCGCCACCAGCACCACCGGATGCTCGGCCCCGGCGCCCTGTCCCCAGTCGTCGAGTTCGGCCAGCAGCTCGGTCACCACGGGCACCGCACGGTTTGCGACGTCCACCCGGCTCTCCCCGCCGGGCGGGGTCCAGGTGGCATCGTCGCGCCAGATGCGCCGGGCACCCGGCATGGCGGCGTCCACCTCCTCGTGCGAGAGCCCCTGCCACTCGCCCAGGTGCGTCTCGCGCAGCCGCGGATCGGTCGCGACCGGAAGGCCGGTGGCCGCACCGAGGGCCAGGGCCGTGTGGTGCGCGCGCTGCAGATCCGACGACCGGATCAACCGGGGCGAGCGGGTCGCCAGCGCCCGGGCCGCCTCCCGCGCCTGCGCCCGGCCCACCTCGGACAGTTCGGTGTCGAGGTGGCCCTGCATCCGGCGCGTCGCGTTGTACGCGGTCTGCCCGTGCCGCAGCAGCACCAGGCGCCGGACGATCGGCGTGAGCCGTTCGACGCTGGTGTCGCCGAGATCGGGTTCGTGGCTCATTCGCCGTCGGCGTCGGCCGGCCGGTCCAGGCCGGCGATCTCGATCACCGGGCAGTCCTTCCACAGCCGCTCGAGTCCGTAGAACTCGCGCTCGTCGGCGTGCTGCACGTGGACGACGACGTCGCCGTAGTCGAGCAGCGACCACCGGCCGTCGCGCACGCCCTCGCGGCGCAGCGGCTGGTGCCCGGCCTCGCGGAGCTTGTCCTCGATCTCCTCGGTGATCGCGTTGACCTGGCGCTCGTTGTCGGCCGAGGCGATCACGAACAGATCGGTGATCACCAGCGGCTCGGACACGTCGATGACGACGATGTCGTCGGCCTTGCGCTCGGCCGCGGCCCGGGCGGCGATCTCCGCGAGCTGCGTCGCCTCTGCTGTGGCGGTCACTGGTCTTCCTTTCGGTACAGGCCGTGCTTGGTGATGTACTGGACCACTCCGTCGGGCACCAGATACCAGACCGGGCGGCCGTCCGCGGCGCGGCGCCGGCAGTCGGTGGACGAGATCGCCAGGGCGGGGATCTCCATCATCTGCAGGGCGTGCGGCGGCTTGGTCGCCAGGTGCTCGGCCAGGTGAGTGGCGTCCAGGGCGTATCCCGGGCGGGAGACGCCGATGAAGTTCGCCAGCTCGAACAACTCCTCCCAATGCTGCCAGGTGAGGATGTTCTCCAGCGCATCGGCTCCGGTGATGAAGAAGAGCTCGTCGTTCGGGTAGTACTCGCGCAGATCGCGGAGCGTGTCGACGGTGTAGGTGACGCCGTCGCGATCCACGTCCACCCGGCTGACGGTGAACCGGGGGTTCGACGCCGTCGCGATCACCGACATCAGATAGCGGTGCTCGGCCGAGGTGACCGTCCGACCGTCACCGGCGGCCCCGGGGCCCTCCTTCTGCCACGGGCGGCCGGTCGGCACGAAGATCACCTCGTCCAGCCCGAACCGATGCGCCACCTCGCTGGCCGCCACCAGGTGGCCGTGGTGGATCGGATCGAAGGTGCCGCCCATGACGCCGATGCGGCGCGCGGTTCCCGGCTGGTCGGACATGAGCTGTGACTCTACTCGCCGCTACACGGGCAGCAGATCGGCGATGACCCGGCCGAGCTGCTCGGCGTTGCGGCACTCGTACATGTCGATGACCTCGCCGTACTTGCTCGCGATGGAGTCGCCGGTGTCCCAGTTCTCCCGGCGCTCGGGGTTGAGCCAGTAGGCGTTGCGGACCCGCTCGGTGAGCGTCGCCAGCGCGTCGACGCTGGAGAGGGCGTAGTTGTTGCGCGCATCGCCGAGGATCAGCAGGGCCCCGCGATGGGTCAGCGAGTCGAGGTACCTCTCGGCGAAGCCGCGCAGCATGTGCCCGTAATCGGAGTGGCCGTCGCGCGTGCTGATGCGGGCCTCGCCGAGCATGGTGGCCATCGCCTCGCCGAACTGCTCCTGCGCGCCCGAGCGGTCGAAGTAGTCGGTCACCTCGTCGACGGTGTCGATGAAGGCGAAGACCCGGACGTGCGAAAACTGCTGACGCAGGGCGTACACCAGCTGCAGGGTGAACGAGCTGAAGCCGGACACCGACCCGGAGACGTCGCAGATCACCACCAGCTCGGGTTTGCCCGGCCGGGGCTTGCGGCGGCGCAGCTCGATCGGCACACCGCCGGTCGACATCGAGGCGCGCAGCGTGGAGCGCACGTCGACGGCGCCGCGATGGCTGCGCCGGCGCCGGAACTCGAGTTTGGCCGCCAGCAGCCGGGCGATCGGGTCGATGGTGCGCCGCAGCTTGACCATATCCTGCGGATTGGCCGAGAAGAAGTCGATCTGCTCGGGCAGCTTGGGCACCGCGTAGGCGGCCACCTCCTCGCGCCCGCGCAGCGCGGACATCCGGCGCTGCACCTCCGTCTCCACCGCCGCGCGCAGCGTCTGCGTCGCATCGCGCGCCGCCCGCCGGGTGAGGGCGTCGTCGCCGGCCCGGCCGCCCTCCTCGCGCGGCATCCCGCCGGCCATCGCCGCGGCGATCCGGGCGATCAGCGTCTGCGGCGCGATCGCCGACATCGCCTGGTACACCGAGAACGACTCGCCGCGGGCCGACTCGTAGCGGCCCACCTCGGCGACGATGGCGGCCACCAGCTGATCGAACCGGCCGTCGGCCCTGGCATCGTCGTCGGCCAGGATGTCGGCGGTCAGCTCGCGCAGCGCCGCCACGTCCACCTCGCCGGAGGAGTCGCGGGGCACGGCGATCGCGCCCGCCCGGGCGGCGTGCCCCAGCGGGAACCACAGCTCGAAGCACAGATCGAAGGTGTCCCGGTGCAGGTGATCGGACAGCAGCGTCGCCGCCAGACCCTCGCGCAGGCTCTCCCGGTCCAGCAGGTCCAGGACCTCCATCGCCCGGCCGGCGTCGATCAGGTTCGACGGTCCCACCACGATCCCCCGGGTCCGCAGATCTTCCACGAAGCCGGTGAGGGTGTCGACCAGTTCCTGCGCTGCCATCGCGGGCCGGTTCAGTCCAGTTTCAGTTCGCGCAGCGCGGTCAGCACGTCGGCGCGATGCTTGAGCACCACGCCCAGGGTGCGCTTGAGCATCGAGTCCGAGACCCGGCCGTCGTGCTCGGGCACCTCGGTGCCGGCCACCATGGCCAGCAGGGTGTTGCCCCAGTCGATGGTCTCGGCCACCGACGGCTTCTTGCGGATGTCCAGGCCGCGCAACACGCCGATGATGCGCACCACCTCGGCGGCCAGGTTCTCCGGCAGCCCCGGCACCCGCGAGGCCAGGATCTCCCGCTCCAGTTCGGCGTCCGGGAAGTCGATGTACAGGTACAGGCAGCGACGCTTGAGCGCCTCGGACAGCTCCCGGTTGGCGTTGGAGGTGAGGATGACGATGGGCCGGCGCTGCGCGGTGACCGTGCCCATCTCCGGGATGGTGACCTGGAAGTCCGAGAGGATCTCCAGCAGCAGGCCCTCCATGTCGACGTCGGCCTTGTCGATCTCGTCGATCAGCAGGACGGTCGGCTCGGTGCGCGAGATCGCGGTCAGCAGCGGCCGGGCCAGCAGGAACTCTTCGGAGAAGATGTCGTCCTTGGTCTGGTCCCAATCCCGCTGTCCGGCAGCCTGAATCGCCAGGATCTGCTTGGCGTGGTTCCACTCGTACAGCGCCCGGGCCTCGTCGATGCCCTCGTAGCACTGCAGGCGCACCAGCTCGGCGCCGGTGGCCCCGGCGATGGCGCGGGCCAGTTCGGTCTTGCCGACGCCGGCCGGCCCCTCCACCA
>CAZEOP010000023.1:0-26067 GCA_964513715.1 uncultured Gordonia sp. | reverse complement strand
GGGGCCGGTCGGCGCCACGGCGGCGACCTTGGCCTCGGCGTCGTCCTTGGTGATCAGGTACAGGTGCTGTTCGGTAATCGGGACGGCGCGGATCGGCGCGGTCGCCGGAACGGTGGTCTCGCTGATCGACTGCACGGCCGCATCCACGGAGCCGTCACCGGCACTGGGCGGCGCCGACATCAGCTGGGTCACGGCGGCGACGACATCGCTCGACGAGGCCTGCTCGGCGGTGAGCGGCCCGGTCGCGTCGGCGGTCACCGCGGCGACGGCCTGCGCGGCCAGCGAGGTGGCGTCGGACTGCGGGCCGGTGGGCATGGCCATGCGGATCGACCCCCAGCTGCTTCGCCCGAACGCGGCCAGGGAGTTGGCGCGGGTCAGCGCGGGCAGGTCGCCCCAGGCGATGCCGCCGTCGGCGGCGGCGGCCAATGCCGGTTCCACCGCCAGCCGGACGGGGGAGGTCACCAACGACTGCGGGCTGCCGGCGAGCGTGGCGGGTGCGGCGATTTCGAGCGCGGCGGCCCACACCGACGATTCCGGCACCCAGGCGCCGGGGTAGGCGCCGTACGCCTGCGCGTCCCAGGTCTTGGCGGTGAGCCCTTCGAGGGTGGCCTGCGCGTCGGCGGGGCGGACCTCGACGTTCACGCAGTGGTCGCGGACGATCGGATCGAGCGCGTTGTAGGCCTTCGCCATCTCCTGCAGGGCGGGGGCGATCGCCGGATCGGCGATGATGGGCACCACGCCTTCACCTTCGAGGCAGCTCTCGGCGACGGCGCTGCCGTCGTCGATCCGCTCGCCGTATCCGCGCCAGGCCACGACGATGGCCACGATCAGGATCAGGCTCAGCGCGCCGGCCAGAAGCGGTCGGCTGAACAACTGTCGGGTGCCGCCGCTGCGGTGTGTCCCCACTGGGTGTCCCCTTCGTCGTTGGCGCGACCGCCCGGGGCCGGACGGCCGGGGCGCCGCTGTCACTACTCGTCTATATCAGTGCCGAGCGCGTTGTGGTGGGCGGCGCGCGGAAGTCGCCGCAGGTCATCAGAAATCGAGCCCGGACAGCGAACTGTCCGGGCTCGAATTCCGTGGTGAAACGATCAGGCGTTGGCGGCCTTGTACTCGCGACGTGCGCGGTGCAGGATCGGCTCGGTGTAGCCGCTCGGCTGCGCCGCACCTTCCAGGATCAGTGCCTTGGACGCCTGGAACGCGATGTTGTCGGCGAAGTCGGGCGCCATCGGCCGGTACGTCGGGTCATCGGCGTTCTGGCGGTCGACGACTGGTGCCATCCGCTCCAGGGCGGCGACGACGTCGGCCTCGGTGACGATGCCGTGCCGCAGCCAGTTGGCGAGCAGCTGGCTGGAGATCCGCAGGGTGGCGCGGTCTTCCATCAGGCCGATGTCGTGGATGTCGGGCACCTTGGAGCAGCCGACGCCCTGGTCGATCCAGCGGACCACATAGCCGAGGATCGACTGGCAGTTGTTGTCCAGTTCCTCGCGCTTCTCCTCGTCGCTCCAGTTCGGGTTCGCCGCGAGCGGGATGGTGAGGATGTCCTCGATCTTGGCCGGGTCGCGCTTGGCGATCTCGTTCTGCCGCTCGAAGACATCGACCTCGTGGTAGTGCAGCGCGTGCAGGGTGGCCGCGGTGGGCGAGGGCACCCACGCGGTACTGGCGCCGGCCTGCGGGTGGCCGATCTTCTGCGCCAGCATGTCGGCCATCAGGTTCGGCATGGCCCACATGCCCTTACCGATCTGCGCCTTGTGCTGCAGGCCTGCGGCCAGACCGGTGTCGACGTTCCAGTCCTCGTAGGCCTTGATCCAGGCCTGCTGCTTCATGTCGGCCTTGCGGACCATCGGGCCCGCCTCCATCGAGGTGTGGATCTCGTCGCCGGTCCGGTCCAGGAAGCCGGTGTTGATGAAGACGACCCGCTCGGAGGCGTTATTGATCGCGGCCTTGAGGTTGGCGGTGGTGCGCCGCTCCTCGTCCATGATGCCGACCTTGAGGGTGTTGCGCGGCAGGCCGAGGACGTCCTCGACGCGGCCGAACAGCTCGGCGGTGAAGGCCACCTCGTCCGGGCCGTGCATCTTCGGCTTCACGATGTAGACCGAGCCGGTCCGCGAATTCTGCATCCCCTCGGGGCTCATGCCGTGGATGGCGATCGCCGAGGTGATCAGCGCGTCCATGATGCCCTCGGGGACCTCGTTGCCGTCGGCGTCGAGAATGGCCGGGTTGGTCATCAGGTGGCCGACGTTGCGGACGAAGAGCAGCGAACGGCCGTGCAGCTCCACCGGCTCGCCGTCCCGGCCGGTGTAGACGCGGTTCGGGTTGAGCACGCGGGTGAAGGTCTTGCCGCCCTTGGTGACCTCTTCGGTCAGGTCGCCCTTGTTCAGGCCCAGCCAGTTGTGGTAGCCCAGGACCTTGTCCTCGGCGTCGACCGCGGCGACCGAGTCCTCGAAGTCCATGATCGTGGTGACGGCCGACTCCAGCTCCACATCCTTGACCCCGGCCTTGTCGGTGGAACCGATGGGCGAGTTCGGGTCGAAGAGGATGTCGATGTGCAGGCCGTGATGGCGCAGCAGGATCGACGACGGCGCCGACGCCTCGCCGGTGTAGCCGACGAAGGCGGTGGGATCGGCGAACGAGGTGGGCTGACCGTTCACGGTCACGACCACCTTGTCGCCGTCGACGACGTACGCGGTCGCGTCGGCGTGGCTGCCGGCCTCCAGGGGCACGGCCTTGTCCAGGAAGTCCTTGGCGAAGGCGATGACCTTGTCGCCGCGGACCCGGTTGTACGAGCCGCCCTTCTCGGCGCCGTCGGTCTCCGGGATGACATCGGTGCCGTACAGCGCGTCGTAGAGCGAACCCCAGCGGGCGTTGGAGGCGTTGAGGGCGAAGCGGGCGTTGAGGACCGGGACCACCAGCTGCGGCCCGGCGGTGTCGGTGATCTCGGTGTCGACACCGGCGGTGGTGATCTCGAAGTCGGCGGGCGGCTCCACCAGGTAGCCGATCTCCTTCAGGAAGGCGATGTACTCGGCCTGATCGGCATCCCGGTGATCGCGGTGCCAGGCATCGATCTTGGCCTGCAGATCGTCGCGGACGGCCAGCAGCTCGCGGTTGCGCGGAGCCAGATCGTTGATCACACCGGCGGCGCCGGCCCAGAACGCGTCGGGCGACACCCCGGTTCCGGGGAGGGCCTGCTCGTTCACGAAGTCGTACAGAACCTTCGCGACCTGCAATCCGTCGACGTTGACGCGTTCAGTCATGGCAACCCTTCTCTGGCTGGATCTCATCCGGGGTCGCGCAGGCGGTGGTCCCGGGCAGTCCGCGGCACCGACCGGTGCGCGCGATGGCACCCATTCTACGCATCGGGTGCGAGCGAATATTCCCAGGTCCCGGCAGTGTGGAGCAGGTCACGGCAGGTGGCGGCGAGTTGCGCGCGCAACGTCGTGCCGCGTGCGGCGAGCGCCGCCTGGACGCGGATGTACTCGGCCCGGCCCTCCGGCGTCTCGACGGCTACTGCCGAGTAGCCCAGCTCGGAGAGGTCGTAGGGGCTCGCGCGCATGTCGAGGGTCCGGGCATCCAGGGCGAGTTCGAAGGCATCGCCGAGGAGTTCCCCGGGCACCAGCGGGCCGAGCTTCAGGCAGTGCCGATACAGGTCCATCGTCGCGTGCAGGCAGCCCGGCTGTTCGTGGTCCCGCTGGGTTGCGCGGGTCAGCGCGGTGGCATTGCGCGGCGCCGCGGCCGGGGTGAAGAAGCGGAAGGCGTCGTAGTGGGTGCAGCGCAGCGGCATCGATTCGACGACGGCATCGGTGCCCGCCGCACCGAGCCGCAGGGGCAGGGAGTGCCGGGGTGCGGGGTCCCGATAGACCATCGCCCATTCGTGTAGACCGAAGCAGCCCAGCCGGGCCGGCCGCGAGGCGGTGGCCTCCAGCAGGGTGACGATCTGCCCGAGCAGCCCGCGGCGGCGGGCCAGCAGCTCGTCGCTCGCGGTGACCGTGCCGTCGGCGCGGCCGGTGTAGCCGGCCAGTTCCCGGTACTCGGGGGCGCAGGCCAGGGCGGTGCCGTAGCCGGGATGCCAGCGCAGCACCGCCGCCGGTCGCGCCGAGTAGTAGGTGAACAGGAAATCGATCACCGGATGGGACAGCCCGCGGCGGCGACCCTCCAGGTAGGGCCCGATCAGCCGCTCGATGCGCGCCGTGTGCGCCCGTGCGCGCGCCCGCCAGACCGTCTCGCTCAGGACCGGAACGACGGCGTCCATCAGCTGATCCGGTGCGTCGCGTCCCGCAGGCTGCCGACGAAGGCCTCGGCGAGGTCGGCCAGCGCGAGGACGCCGATCAGGGTGCCGGATTCGTCCACCACGGCGCCCAGGTGGGCGCTGGCCCGGCGGAGCAGGGCGCTGGCCTCGTCCAGCGGGGTGTCGGCGGCCACCCGCGGCAGCGGCCGGATCTTGTCGTAGCCCAGCACGCTCTCCGGGCCGAGGGTCTCGTCGAGGATGTCGTCGAGCACGTCCTTCAGGTGCAGGTAGCCGATGTACGAGCCGTCCAGGCCGAGTACCGGGAAGCGGGAGAAGCCGGTCTCGCGCACGGCGCGTTCCACGGTGCCCAGGCGCGGCCCGAGCCGGCCGGTGCGCGCATCCACCGCGGCCCGCACCGTGCGGACCCGGCGCAGCGGGATCATCACCTCGGCGGCGGTGCGCTCCACGGTCTCCAGGGCGCGGGTGAGGCGGGCGTGCTCCTCGGCGTCGAGCAGGCCCAGTTCCCGCGATTCGCCGATCATCTGGGCCAGTTCGGCCTCGGTGACCGTGGAGGTGACCTCGTCCTTCGGCTCGATCCCGGCCAGCCGCAGCACCCCGTTGGCCAGCGCGTTGTAGAACCAGATCACCGGGCGCACCAGCCGCAGGAAGACCAGCTGCACCGGGACCAGCAGCATCGCCGCGCGCTCGGGGCCGGCCAGCGCGATGTTCTTGGGCACCATCTCGCCGAGCAGGATGTGCAGGATCACCACGATGCCGATCGCGATGACGAACGAGATCGGATGCAGCAGGCCGTCGGGGACGTGCGCCCAGTGCAGCGGCTTCTCCAGCAGATGCGCGATCGCCGGTTCGCCGATGCGGCCCAGCAGGATGGAACAGATCGTGATGCCCAGCTGCGAGCCGGCCAGCATCAGCGACAGCCGCTCACCGGCCTCGATCACCGTGCGGGCCCGCTTCTTACCGCTCTCCTCCAGCGCCACCAGGCGGTCCCGGCGGGCGGCGATGATGGCGAATTCGGCGCCCACGAAGAAGGCGTTCGCGGCCAGCAGCGCCACGGTCAGGACCACGCCCCAGAGATCACCCATGATCGGCCTCCTCGACGGGGGCGGCGGGCTGTATCGGGGTCAGCCAGACGGCGTCCACCCGGCGCCCGTCCATGGCCACCACGGTGGCCCGCCACGCGATGTCCGCGTCGGCCTCGGCGTCGCCGCTGGTCCGCCCCGGGGGCAGATCGACGATGTCGCCGGCGGTGGGCACCGCGCCCAGCAGGAACATGACCAGGCCGCCGAGGGTCTCGTAGGCGCCGTCGGGGGCCTGATAGCCGATCGCATCGGCCACCTCGTCCACGCGCAGCAGGCCCGAGCAGCGGTAGCCGTTGCCCACCCGGGTCACCTGGGACTCCTCGTCGTCGTGCTCGTCGGTCACGTCGCCGAGGATCTCCTCGATGAGGTCCTCGGAGGTCACGATGCCGGCGGTGCCGCCGTATTCATCGACCACGACGCAGATCTCCAGGCCGTCGGTCTTGATGCGTTCCATCAGTGCGTCACCGTCGAGACTGTCGGGCACCCGGGTGACCGGCCGGGCCAGTGACCGCAGCGAGGTGGTGGCCTGCGCCTGCGGCGGAAGCGTGAACGACTGCTTGATGTGGACCACGCCGATCAGGTTGTCGAGGTCGCCGTCATCGGCGACCAGGAAGCGGGAATGGCCGGTCCGGGAGGCGGCCGACACCAGATCGCGCACGGTGTCGCCCGGTTCGAGTGACTGGACCCGCACCCGCGGGGTCATCAGATCGGCGGCGTGCAGCTCCCCGAAACGCAGCGAGCGGTCCACCAGGCGGGCGGTGTCCGGGTCGAGGGCGCCGCGCAGCGCCGAGTTGCGCACCAGCGCGGCCAGTTCGGCAACCGAGCGGGCCGAGCCGAGCTCCTCGGTCGGCTCCACGCCGAGCCGCCGGACGATGGCATTGGCGGAGCCGTTCAGGCCCAGGATGGCCCACTTGAAGACGGTCGAGAAGGCGATCATCGGACCGGAGGTGGCGCGGGCGACGCTCAGCGGTTTGGTGATCGCGAGGTTCTTCGGGACCAGCTCGCCGAGGACCATCGACAGCGACGTCGCGATGATCAGGGCCAGGGCCAGCGAGATCCCCGAGCGCGCGCCCTCGGACAGCGGCAGCCGGGTCAGCAACGGATCGAGCAGCTGTGCGAGGACCGGCTCGGCCAGATAACCGGTGATCAGCGTGGTGATCGTGATGCCCAGCTGTGCGCCGGACAGCTGGAAGCTGAGGGTGCGATGCGCCCGCGCGACGGCGCGGGCCCGGCGGTCGTCGCGGCGGGCGAGGTCGTCGTTCACGGTGGAGCGCTCGAGGGCGGTGAGCGAGAACTCGGAGGCGACGAACAGGGCGGTGCCCAGCGTCAGCGCCAGGAAACCGAGGAGTTTGAGGATGATCCAGAGGACGTCCACAGCGGCTGCGTCACCAGCCCCCGGGCAGCGGGCGGCCCTCGGCGAAGCCGGCGGCCGATTGGACACCGAGCACCACCTTGGCGTGCAGCTCGTCCAGGTCGCACGCCCCGGTGTAGGTTGCGGTGGAGCGCAGGCCCGCGCAGATCTGGTCGATCAGATCCTCGACGCTGGGCCGTTCCGGGTCGATCCGGATGCGCGAGGACGAGATGCCCTCCTCGAACAGCGCCTTGCGGGCGCGGTCGTAGGCCTCGTCAGCCGACGAGCGGGCCGCGACGGCGCGCTTGGAGGCCATGCCGAAGCTGACCTTGTACTCGCCGGAGGCGTCGGTGTGCAGGTCGCCGGGGGACTCGTAGGTGCCGGCGAACCACGAACCGATCATCACGTTCGACGCTCCGGCGGCCACGGCCAGGGCCACGTCGCGCGGGTGCCGGACCCCGCCGTCGGCCCAGACCGCGGCACCGAGCTCGCGGGCGGCGGCGGCGCACTCGGCGACCGCCGAGAACTGCGGGCGGCCCACGCCGGTCATCATCCGGGTGGTGCACATGGCACCCGGGCCGACGCCGACCTTGACGATCCCCGCGCCGGCGGAGATCAGATCCTGTGCGCCGCTGGCCGAGACGACGTTGCCGGCGGCGATCGGGACGCCGAGATCGGCCTCGGCGACGGCCGACAGCGCGTGCAGCATCTTGGTCTGGTGACCGTGGGCCGTGTCGACGACGAGCAGGTCGGCGCCGGCCTCCACCAGCGCGCGCGCCTTGCCGACGACGTCGCCGTTGATCCCGACGGCGGTGGCGATGCGCAGCCGGCCGCGCGCATCGACATTGGGCGCGTAGATCCCGGCGCGCAGCGCACCGACCCGGGTCAGCACCCCGGTGAGCAGTCCGTCGTCGTCCACCAGCACGGCGAGCGCGGCGTTGGCCTCGGTGAGCGTGTCGAAGACGAGGCGCGGATCGGTGTCGTCGCGCAGCAGCACCGGAATCGGCGTCATCGACGAGCGCAGATCGCTGAACATGTCCAGATCCGGCCCGACGGTGGCGCGGGCCACCAGGCCGATCGGCCGGCCGTCGTCGACGACCACGGCGTAGCCGTGTGCGCGCTTGGGCATCAGGGCCTGGGCGTGCGCCATCAGATCGTCGGGCCCCAGCACCACCGGCGTATCGGCCACCAGGTGACGGGACTTGACGAAGGAGATCGTGTCGGCGGCCGCCTCCAGGGGGACGTCCTGCGGCAGCACCACCAGCCCGCCGCGGCGGGCGACGGTCTCGGCCATCCGTTTACCGGCGATCGCGGTCATGTTGGCCACCACCAGGGGCACGGTGGTGCCGGTGCCGTCGTGGGTGGAGATGTCGACGTCGAAGCGGGAGGCGACCGCGGAGCGGTTCGGCACGATGAACAGGTCGTCGTAGGTCAGATCGTGATCGGGCTGGTGTCCTTCGAGGAAGCGCACCGGCGGCCTTTCTGGTTGACGGATCGGGGCGGGGTCAGCCGTTGAGCAGGCGGTGGAGTTCGGTGAGCCAGGGGATCGCCACGGCCAGCGTCGGGACCACCAGCAGCGCGGCGGCCAGGGTGTACGCGGTGATCGCGATACGCCGGGTCGCCGCCGGCTGGAACGACAGCCGCCGGACCCGGGTGACGGTCGTGGGGCCGCCGACGGCCATTGCGCCGCGGGGTGCCTGGGCGTCGGCACAGGCCACCAGGGCGCGCCCGACGGCGCCGCGGCTGGTGGCCCGGACGGCCTGGTCGTCGGCCAGCGCCTCGGCCAGCAGCTCCACGGCGGCCAGCGCCGATTGGGAGCGGACGAAGCGGGGGAAGGCCGCGTGCAGGGCGATGAAGGCTTCGAGCACCAGGTCGTGCCGGGCCCGCAGATGAGCGCGTTCGTGCTCGATGACGGCCGCCAGCTCGTCGGGTGTCAGCCGGCTCAGCGTGCCCTCGGAGAGCACGACGCGCGAGCGCAGACCGGGCAGGCAGTAGGCGATCGGGACGGGGACGTCGAGCACCCGGATGTCCGCGGCGGCCCGGTGATGCAGATCGGTCCGGTCGACCAGGTCGATGAGGGCGCGGTGATTGCGCCGGCGCGCGCGGGTGCGCACGCCGATGCGGAGCACGGTGAGGGTCAGCCGCGCACCGATCACCACGGTGGCCGCGAAGGCCAGGAGGTAGAGCGAGGCGGTGAGCCAGCCGAGCCGGGCGAATTCGGCGGACAGGGTGGTGGTGGGCGTGCCGTCCGGGCCGGGCGCCAGCAGGTTCGCGGCGATCGCCAGGCCGGTGCTGAACGCGGAGAGGACGGCGGCCAGTGCGATGGACTGCCACAGCAGCATCGCGGCGCGGGGTGCGTACAGCGGCCATTCCGCGCGGGCGAGGGTCTCGGGAATGGGTCCGACCAATGCCACGGTGAGGATGCCGAACAGCAGCGCGGTCATCGGGCTTCCTTGCAGGTCGGGCTGGGGCGGTCACATCGGACTCGGACCGGACGCCGCCGGGGCGGCGGGACCGACACCAGGATACGCGTCGAACGGCAGGGTGCGGCGCCGACCGGGTGATCCGGTTCGGTCTCAGCGGACGGCGCGCTCGGCGGCCTCGAGCTCGTCGAGTGCTTCGCGGAGCGCGGCGGCCTCGTCGGCACCGACGCGGCCGACGAAGGAGACGAGTGCGGCGTGCCGGGAATCGGGCGCATCGGCGGCGCGGAGGGCGTCGACCATGAGGCTGGCGACGAGGTCCTCGCGCGGGCGGGTCGCGGCGTAGCGGTGCGCGCGGTCGTCGCGGATCTGGGAGACGAGGTCCTTCTTCGCCAAGCGCTGCAGCACGGTCATCACCGTGGTGTAGGCGAGCGAGCGGGACTTGGCGAGTTCGGAATGCACCTGCCGCACGGTCTGCGGGGTGGGGGAGGCCCAGAGGGTGTCCATCACGGCGCGTTCCAATTCGCCCAATCCGTTCATCTTCTTCATTCTACGCCGCTCTCCCTACCTGCTGTACCGCCGCGGGCAGCGGTGTCTCGCTGCTGCGACATGTGGCTCTGTCCCTTCAACGTCGCGGACCCCGAGTCGGTTCCCGCCCGGCGACCGGACGTCCGCCTGGGCCGGGGTGACCTGGCGATTCCGCGTCGGGTTTGACACTGAAGTAAGGCTAGCCTACATTACTTATCAGGGATCGCGTGAGTGTCCTGAGGGCTGCAGAGACCCCCGATCCTTCACGACGAGGGCCCCGGTGCGAAAGCGCCGGGGCCCTCGTCGCATGTGGCACCCTGTGACCCATGGCTACTGACAATCGGGAAGACCGATCGGGCGATCTCGACGCCCTGGCGGGCAAGGGACTGGATGCGCTGCTCGGGCTGGAGACGACGGAGGCGTCCGGCGACGGTGTCAAGGCGCGGCTGGTGATCTCGCCCAAGCACCACCAGCCGTTCGGGATCGTGAACGGCGGGACCTACTGCGCGGTCGCCGAGTCCACCGCGAGCATCAGCGGCTACTGCTGGCTGCAGGAGACCGGGATCGGCGGCGCGGCCGTCGGCGCCAACAACAGCACCGACTTCCTGCGCTCGATGAGCGAGGGCACGCTGCACATCTCGACGACGCCGATCCACCGCGGCCGGCGCCAGCAGCTGTGGCAGGTCGACATGGTCGACGACGAGGGCCGACTGATCGCCCAGTCGCGGGTGCGGTTGCAGAACATCGAACTGCCCGGCGCCGCGGGCTGATCCGGCGGATCAGGCGTTCTTGGTCGGCTTGCGCTTCGGGACGGTGCCGGTCGCCAGTTCCTCGGCACGGTCCTTGTCCGCGAGGGCGGGGTGGCCGCGGCGCTCGGCGTCGGCCAGCCGCAGCCGCTCCAGATAGGTGAGTTCCTTGATCGCCGACCGCGCGTAGACCTGCTGCTCGGTGATCGCCAGCTGTGTGCGGCCCCGGGTGTTGAACGCGAAGAACCAGTTGACCAGCGTGTTCAGCCGGTTTCGGTAGCCGACGAGGTAGACCAGATGCAGTGCGAGCCAGCCGAGCCAGGCGAAGTAGCCCTCGGTCTCGAACTTCTTCTTGGTGCCCGGGATCGGCACCTGCATCACCGCGCTGAACCGCGACACGGTCGCCATCGAGCCCTTGTCGAAGTATTTGAAGGGCTTGCGCTGCTCGGGCGTCTGACCGTGCTTGAGCTCGGCGAGGATCGCCGAGGCGGCGTACCGGCCGCCCTGGATCGCCCCCTGCGCCACTCCCGGCACACCCGGCACGGACATCATGTCGCCGACGACGAAGATGTTCCGATGGCCCGGCACCGTCAGGTCTGGGCCGACGACGACGCGGCCGGCGCGGTCGAGCTCGGCGCCGGTCTTCTCCTGCAGCACCGCGCCCAGGCCGCTCGCCTGCACGCCCGCCGACCAGACCTTGCACTGGCTCTCGATGCGCTTCTCGGTGCCGTCCTTGTACTTGACCGTGAGGCCGCCGTAATCCAGGTCGGTCACCATCGCGTCGAGCTGGATCTCGACTCCCAGCTTCTCCAGCCGGCGGCTCGCCTTGGCGCCGAGCTTGGGGCCGAAAGGAGCCAGTACGGCGGGTGCGGCGTCGAGCAGGATGACCCGGGCCTGCGTCGGGTCGATGTTGCGGAAGGCGCCGCGCAGCGTCTTGTCGGCCATCTCGGCGATCTGCCCGGCCATCTCCACGCCCGTCGGTCCGGCGCCGACCACCACGAAGGTCATCAGCATGGCCTGCTCGGCGGGGTCGTTGGAGAGTTCGGCCTGCTCGAAGGCGCCGAGGATCCGGCCGCGCAGTTCCAGGGCGTGGTCGATGGTCTTCATACCCGGTGCGTACTCGGCGAAGTGGTCGTTGCCGAAGTACGACTGATCGGCGCCCGCGGCGATGATCAGGTCGTCGTACGGGGTGTCGGTGACGCGCTCGAGCAGCTGGCTGCGCACGATCCGGTTCTCGACGTCGATGTCGAAGACCTCGCCGAGCAGCGTCCGGGTGTTCTTCTGCTTCTCCAGCACGACCCGGGTGGCGGGGGCGATCTCGCCCTCGGCGACGATGCCGGTGGCCAGCTGATAGAGCATCGGCTGGAACAGATGGGTGGTCGTCTTGGCGATCAACGTGACATCGACGTTCTTCGCGCGCTTGAACTTCTGCGCCGCGAACAGTCCACCGAATCCCGAGCCGACGATGACGACTCGGCGTCGACGCGTCGCGGGGGCGGGGGAGTTGGTCATCGAGGACTCCTGAGGGCTGGAAGTGGTGTCGCGGGAACTGTTTCACGGTAGCGCGTGTGGCACCGGCGCGTCATACCGACGCCGGAGGTCCCGGCGTGGGCCGGGGCGGGCTCAACCGGCGCGCGAGTGGCGGGCGGTGTGCGGTGCGCAGTGCCGGCCGCGGGTGGCCGACCACTGCCCGCGCAGCAGTTCGTATTCGACGACGGCGTCGGGATCGTCCAGGCCGGCGGGGTCGGTGTCCGCGGCCAGCCGCATCCCCAGGCGCTCCATCACCCGCCGCGAGGCGTGGTGGCCGATGTGCGTGCCGGCGAAGATCCGTTCCACGCCGGTGGCGGTGAAGGCCCGGGCGATCACCGCGGCCGAGGCCTCGGCCGCGTAGCCGCGTCCCCACGCCGAGCGGGCCAGTCGATAGCTGAGTTCGGCTTCGCCGGGCCCGCTGTGCCGCGGGGTCCGCAGGGTGACCCAGCCGAGGAAGCCGTCGTCGCCGGTGCCGGCCGGGAAGATCAGCCACATGCCGGTGCCGTGCTCGTGCTGCTGGGCCTGCATCCGCGGGATCACCCAGTCGGTGACATGGCGTGCGCTGGTGGGCGATCCGCCGCTGACGAAGCGCATCACGGCCGGATCCGCATCGAGTGCGACGAGGCGGCCGGCATCGTCCGGGGTCACCCGGCGCAGGCGGAGACGAGGGGTTCCGAACGAAGGCATCGCCTCACTGTAACGGCCGCCTGGCGGCGGCACGGGACCCTTGAGATAGCGTGCAGGGCGTGTCGGAGACAACGGAGAATCGCGGCGTCCATGTGGTGGAACTGGCGCTGCGCTGGGGCGACATGGATTCGCTGGGCCACGTCAACAACGTGCAGTTCGGGCGGCTGTTCGAAGAGGCCCGGGTGCGCGCGATGGAGGAGTGGTTCGGTGGCGAACGCCGGCCGGGCATCGGCATGGTGGTGGCCCACCAGGAGACCGAGTTCGCGGCGCCCCTCTACTACTCGGCCGAGCCCGTCCGCTGTGAGATCTGGGTGTCCCGGATCGGCGGCAAGTCGTTCGATTTCGGCTGCCGCCTGATCAGCGGCGACGGTGTGCTCGGTGCGCTCAGCGAGACGACGCTGGCGGTGCTCGATCTGGCCACCGGCCGCGCCCTGGAGATCCCGGAGGATCTGCGCGGGCTGCTGGCCGCGCATCTCGGCGAGCCGGTCGGTTTCCGTCGCCGGGGGTGACGCGGTCCGCACTTGATGCTCCCGCCACTGTCGGAGGGCGTCGATACGATCGCGGCGTAGCGATCGCCGGCGGGAGGTCGCCGGAGGTCCGTATTCCGGCGCCGCGCCGCCGGGCACTGCCGGAAGGGGGACAGCGACCGTGTTGACCGTGCACCGCGCCCAGCGAGTCGACGTCCTGGCCGACGTGCTCGCCGACCAACTGGCCACACCGCTGCCCGACCCGCTGCAGACCGAGGTGATCGCCGTTCCGGCGCGCGGCGTGGAACGCTGGCTGCAACAGCGGCTGGCGCGCCGGCTCGGGGCGGCCGGTGCCTTCGACGGTATCGCCGCCAACATCGACTTCCCGTCGCCCGATGCATTGCTCCGGCGGGTGGTGCTGGCCACCGCCGACGATCCGGAGGCGGCCGAATCCTGGTACACCGACCGCCTCGTGTGGCCGGTGCTGCGGATGATCGATGCCAACCTGGCCGATGAGCGGCTTGCGGTGCTGCGCAATCATCTGAGCGGTTCGGAGGGCGCCGGTCGCCGGCTGACGGCTGCGACGACGATCGCCGGGCTGTTCGCCGGGTACGGCCGGCAGCGTCCGGCGATGCTGGCCGACTGGGCCGCGGGCCGTGACACCGACGGTACCGGCCGGGAGCTGGATCCGACGCTGAGCTGGCAGCCGTGGTTCTGGCGGCTCGTCCGCGCCGAGGTCGCCGCCCCGCACCTGGCCGAGCAGCTCGACGAGGTGGCCGCCGCGCTGCGCGCGGATCCGGCGCTGGTCGATCTGCCGGCCCGTTTCGCCTTCTTCGGGGCCACCCGGATCCCGGAGTCGCTGCGGTCGATCCTGGGGGCGCTGGCGCAGCACCGCGAGGTCTCGCTGTTGCTGCCGCATCCGTCGGAGGCGCTGTGGCGCGCGGTGGCCGGGTGCGGCGCCGCGGTGCCGCGGGCGCGGGACGTCGTCGGCGAGGTCCGGCCCGGGCATCCGCTGCTGGCGGCGCTGTCCCGGGACGTGCAGGAACTGCAGGAGGTGCTCGCACCGGCGATCGGTGCGCAGTTGCATCACGAGTTGCCCGCGCGCCGCCCGTCGCTGCTCGCCGCCGTCCAGAACGGACTGGCCCGCGACGCACTGGTGCCCGGCTCCGGTCCCGGCTTCGACGATTCGCTGGAGGTGCACGCCTGTCACGGACCCGAACGCCAGGTCGAGGTGCTGCGCGATCGGCTGCTCCGGCTGTTCGACGATCACCCCGACCTGCAGCCGCGCGATGTGCTGGTGATGTGCCCGGACGTGGAGACCTTCGCGCCGCTGATCCAGGGGGCGTTCGGTCAGTTCGGACTCGATCACCCCGGCTTCTCACTGCGGGTGCGGCTGGCCGATCGTGGGCTGCGGGAGACCAACGAGGTGCTCGACGTGCTGGCCGCCGTCGTCGACCTGGCGGCCGGCCGGGTGCGTTCGGGCGAGCTGGTGGACCTGCTGGGGCTGCCCGCGCTGGCGCGGCGTTTCGGCTTCACCGACGACGAACTGGGCACCCTGGGCGGCTGGATCGAGCGGGCCGGGGTGCGCTGGGGCATCGACGAGGTGCAACGCGACCGTTTCGGGATGACGGGCTTCCCGCAGGGCACCGCGACCGTCGGCCGCGACCGCGTGCTGCTGGGGGTGCTCGCCGAGGAGTCGGAGAACGAGTGGCTCGGGCCGGGGCTGCCGCTGGCCGGGGTGGAGTCGACCAAGATCGATCTGGCCGGCCGCTTCGCCGAGCTCGTCGACCGGCTCGGCGCCCTGTTGCGCGACCTGGACGGCCGGCGCTCGGCGCAGGGCTGGGCGGAGGTGCTGACCGGCGCCGTGGATGCGCTGACCGAGTCCGGTCCGGAACTGCAGTGGCAGCGGGCGCAGGCGATCGGGATGATCACCGACTCGCTCGGGTCGGCGGGGGCGGCCGGGGTGGAACTCGGGCGCGACGACATCCGCGCCCTGCTCGACCGGTTGCTGGCGGCGCGGCCGACGCGCGCCAACTTCTGCACCGGCGAGCTGACGGTGTGCACGCTGACGCCGATGCGTTCGGTCCCGCACCGCGCCGTGGTCCTGCTCGGCATGGACGCCGACAGTTTCCCGCGGGTCGGTGCCGTCGACGGCGACGACATTCTGCGTCGCGTGCCGTTGATCGGCGAGCACCACCGGGCCGACGAGGACCGCCAGGCTTTCCTCGATGCCATCTGCTCGGCCGCCGAGCATCTGCTGATCTTTTACACGGGTGCGGACGCGGTGACCGGGGCGGTGGTGCCCCCGCCGGTGGTGCTCAGCGAACTGATCGACACCGCCGAGACCGTCGCCGCGGGATCGGCCGGCGGGGATTCCGGCAGTGAGGCTTCCGGCAGCGGGGATTCCGGCCTGGCGGATTCTGGCTGGGGGGATTCTGGCCGGGGGGATTCTGGCAGCGTCGTGCACCGGCACACCCTGCACGCCTTCGACGAACGGAACTTCCAGTCCGTCGCCGGAGCTCGGCCACTCAGCTACGACACCCGGCTGCTGCGCGGCGCGCGGGCGCTGGCGGCGGCCGCCGGGGGCGATCGGGCGCCGGTGCGGCCCGTCGTAGCCCGGACGGTGTTGCCGCCGGCCGATCCGGCCGCGGACATCGACCTGGCCGAGCTCATCGCCTTCCTGCAGTCACCTGCCGAACGCTTCGTCCGCGACCGGCTCGGCGCGGTGCTGCCCGAGCACGACGAGTCCCATCCCGACGAGCTCGATGTGGATCTGGACGGCCTGCAGAAGTGGCAGATCGGCGACCGCTATCTGCGCAGTTTCCTGGCCGGAACCGATCCGCACCTGATCGAGAGTGCGGAGATCCGGCGCGGGAGCCTGCCGCCGTTCCGGTTCGGCAGCGCCGTGCTGGCCGATGTACGCGAGAAGGCGCAGGCCATCGGGGTGGTCGGGGCCGGCTACCGGACCGGCGGCGGCGACACGGTGGATGTGCGGGTGCGGCTGGCCGACGGCCGTCGGCTGTACGGCACCGTGCCCGAGGTCTTCGGGGAGGCACTGGTCTCGGTCGGCTACTCGACGCTGGGGGCCAAACAGCGCCTGGCCTCGTGGATCCGGCTGCTGATGACCGCGGCCGGATCGTCGCACCCGATCGGTGGTGCGATCACCGTCGGTGCGGCCCGCGGCGGCGGCGCCCAGATCAGCCGGCTGAGCGTGCCGGAGGAGCCGCTGGCGCTGCTGGAGACACTGGTGGCCGTCCGGGATGCGGCGCTGCGCGCGCCGCTGTGGCTGCCGCCCCAGGTCGGCGACGATGCCGCGCAGGCGGCTGCGGGCGGGCACGCCGATCGGGCGCTGCTGCGCATCTGCCGGGAACCCGGCTTCGTGCTGGCCGACCGCTATGTGAACTGGATGTACTACGACGATCCAGATCGGGCGGTCGGGGTGGACGAGCAGATCGCGCTGGCCGGCGCGGAGCCGTTCGCGGTCCTCGACCCGCGGCTGCCGGACCTGAGCGGCTCCGGGCTGAGCGTGGCGCAGGCCCGGCTGGTGGGGCTGGCCGTCGCGATCTACGGGCCGCTGCGCGGGCAGGAGAGCAACCGATGACGACCGCCGACGCGCCGGTGCGCGACTTCGATCTCCGGGATCGGCTGCCCACCGGGACAGTGGTGCTCGAGGCCAGCGCGGGCACCGGTAAGACCTACGCGATCGTCGCGCTGGCCGTCCGCTACCTGGCCCAGGGCACGCCGGTCGATCGCCTGCTGATGGCGACCTTCTCCAATGCCGCCTCCGGCGAGCTCCGGGACCGGACACGGACGCGACTGGCCGACTGCGTCGCCGCCCTCGCGCGGCCGGCCGCCGGTGACGGGTCGGAAGAGGCCGGGGACGAACTCATCGCCCTGCTGCGGGAGGGCACCGCGCAGGAGGTGGAGCGCCGCCGGCAGAACCTCGTCGCGGCGCTGAGCGACTTCGATTCGGCGACGGTCGCGACCACGCACACCTTCTGCAACCGGATGCTCGCGGCGCTGGGCTTCCTCGGCGATCGCGCGCAGCAGTTCCCGATCGTCGAGAACGTCGACGAGACGGTTGCCGAACTGACCCGCGATCTGTATCTGAGCCGCTTCGCCGGACGCCCCGATCAGGCGCCGCCGTTCGGTGCGATCAGCATGGTGACCAGGGAGGCCGTTCGGCAGCCGAGCACCGAGCTGGCTCCGGCGGCCGGGGTGGCCGACGAGGCCGCGACGGTGCGGCTGGAACTGGCCGAGGCCGCCCGCCGCGAGGCCGAGCGACGCAAGCGCCGGGCCCGGGTGCGGACCTACGACGACCTGCAGACCGTGCTCGAGCGGATCATCAGCGATCCGCGGGTCGGTGACGCCGCGTGCGAGCGGATCCGGGAGCACTTCTCCGTCGTGCTGATCGACGAGTTCCAGGACACCGATCCGCAGCAGTGGGAGATCCTGAACCGCTGCTTCCACGGGCACGTCCCGCTGATCCTGGTGGGCGATCCGAAGCAGTCGATCTACGGCTTCCGCGGCGCCGAGGTGCGCAGCTACCTGAGCGCGGTGGCCCAGGCCCGCGATACCCGGCGGCTGGTTGCCAACTGGCGCTCGGACGGGCCGCTGGTGCAGGCGCTGGCCGCCCTCTTCACCGGCGCCACCTTCGGCGACCGGCGCATCGCCTTCCATCCGGTGGCCGCCCAGCGGTCGGCGGCGCGCCTGCACGGGGCGCCGCCGCTGCGGCTCCGGGCGTTCCTGGGGCAGCAGGACTTCCAGACGGCCGAGCCGAAGGTCGGTCCGGTGCGGCAGGCGGTGATAGCCGACGTCGCGAACGACATCGCGGCGCTGCTCAACTCGCCGGTCACCCTCGACGATCCGGACACCGGGCGGCCCCGGCCGGTGGCGCCGGGCGACATCGCGATCCTGGTCCGCAAGAACGGCACCGTCGAGCCGCTGCAGGAAGCGCTCGCCGAGCGCGGCATCTCCTCGGTGGTGCGCTCGGGGACGTCGATCTTCAAGACCGCTGCCGCCCGGCACTGGTGGTATGTGCTGCTGGCCGTCGAGCAGCCGTCCAACTCCCGCCGGGTGCGGCTGGCCGCCCTCACGCCGCTCATCGGCATGACCGCCGCCGAACTGGACGACGGCGGCGACGAGGCTGTCGGGAAGCTCGGCGCCGACCTGGCCGAACTCGGCCGGGTCTTCGGCGACGGCGGCTTCGCGGCGATGGCCGCGCGTCTGCTCGACGTCTTCGACACCGAGGAACGGCTGCTGGGCGGCGCGGGCGGAGAACGACTGCTCACCGATCTGCGTCAGCTCGCCGACCTGTGCAATGCGCGGGTGGCAGGCGGCTCCGCGGGGCTGGCCGCACTGGCCGCCTGGCTCGGCGCGCAGATCGACGACTCGTCGGCGATGCGGCACGGCGATGCGCAGACCCGGCGGCTGGACCGCGACGCCCGCGCGGTTCAGATCATGACGATCCACGCCAGCAAGGGACTGGAGTTCCCGATCGTGTATGTGCCGTTCGGCTGGGACGGGGCGCGGCGGCCGGACGACGAGACGCACGTCTTCCACGACCGGGACGGCACCCGGCGCCTGGATGTCGGCGGCCGGCAGGCGCCCGGCTACGGCGAGCGCCAGTACGCGGCCCTGGCCGACGACGCCGGTGACGAGCTGCGGCTGCTGTACGTCACATTGACCCGGGCCGCCTCGCAGGTGGTGATGTGGTGGGCGCCCAGCTGGTCGACGAAGGCAGGTCCGCTGCACCGCCTGCTGTTCACCGCCGCCGAGCGCACCCGCGCCTCGGCGGAGGGAGCCGAGCCGCTGCCGATCGACCTGACGGTTCCGGTGCCGCAGAGCGACGGCGAGACCACCGGAGTCCTGTTCGCGGTGCGGGATCTGGCCGAGCCGGGCCTGATCTCCATCGAGTCGGCCGGGCGGCGAACGGGAATCGTCCGGTGGGATCCGCCGCCGGCGCCGATTCGGCAGGTGCTGGCCGCCGCGCACTTCGCCGCGGACATCGATCAGGAGTGGACGCGGACCTCGTACTCGGCGATCGTCCGGCAGGCACACGGTGCGCCCGCCGCCGGACTCGTCCGCACCGGCAGCGAGCCGGAGGACGGCCTGCTGGAGGACGAGCCGGTCGACGTCGACCCGGAGGCGCCCGCCGCCGATGCCGGTGCCGGAATGCCGTCGCCGATGAACGGGCTGCCCTTCGGCGCGGGCTTCGGCACCCTGGTGCACGAGGTCCTCGAACACGTCGACACCGCGGCCCCGGATCTGGCCGCGCAGGTGCTGGAGCGGACCGCCGAGGGCGCGGCCCGGCGCGGCGTCGACCTGGACGTGCCGCAGCTGGCTCGGGCGCTGCTGGGCGTGCTCACCACCCCGCTGGGCTTCGGTGACCTGGCGGGCATCGCTCCGGCCGATCGGCTGGCCGAGCTCGACTTCGAATTGCCGTTGGCCGCACCGGGTTTCACCCTGCACCGGGTCGGTGAGCTGCTGGCCGAACTGCTGCCGGACGACGATCCGCTGCGCGCCTACTCCGACGCGGTGGGCGCGGTGTCCGACGCGCATTTCCGCGGCTTCCTCACCGGCAGCATCGACTCGGTTCTGCGCACCCCGGACGGGCGGTTCGCGGTGGTCGACTACAAGACCAACCGGCTGCGCCCGGGGGAGCTGTTCGTCGAGGACTTCCACACCGCGGCGATGGCGCAGGAGATGATGACCGCGCACTATCCGCTGCAGGCGCTGCTGTATTCGGTGGCGCTGCACCGCTATCTGCGCTGGCGGCTGCCGCACTACCTGCCGGAGGAGCATCTCGGTCCGGTCCAGTACCACTTTGTGCGCGGCATGGCCGGTCCGGAGACCCCGCCCGGCTGCGGCGTCTTCGAATGGAATCCGCCGCCGGCGCTGATCATCGCGCTGTCGGATGTGCTGGCCGGAACGGGGGAGCGGCGATGAACGCACAGCTGGTGGCCGCCGAGATCGGCCCGCTGCGGGTCTTCAACGATGCCGGGGTGTTCACCGCGGCCGACGTGCATGTGGCCCGCCGAGTGGCCGAGCTGTCCGGGGCGCCGATCGGCGACGACGAATTGATCGCCGTCGCACTGGCGGTGCGCGCGGTCCGCACCGGCTCCACCTGTGTGCCGCTGGCGACGATCGGTGACATCCGGCCCGACGTGGACACCGTCGGCGAGGCGGCCGAGGACACGGTGCTGCCGTGGCCCGAGCCGGAGCGGCTGGTTGCGACCTTGCAGTCCTCGCCGCTGATCACCGGCTGCCCGAGCGGGCCGCTGCGGCCGCTGGCGCTGATGACCTCCGACGACGGCCCGCTGCTGTACCTGCGCAAGTACTTCCGTCAGGAGCAGAGCATCCGGGAGATCCTGGACCGCCGCGCGGCTGCGCGGCCGGTGGTCGATGCGGCGGTGCTGAGTCGGGCGCTCGATCGGGCCTTCGGCGCCCCGGAATCGGCGGGGTCCGAGCCGGGCGCGGACTACGACCGGCAGCGCGCCGCGGCAGCACTGGCGGCCACCTCGTGGACCACCGTGCTCGCCGGCGGACCGGGCACCGGCAAGACGTACACCGTCGCCCGCATCCTGGCGGTGATGGAGCAGTTGCTCGGCGCCGACATGCGGATCGGACTGTGCGCCCCCACGGGCCGGGCGGCGGCGCAGATGCAGGCCTCGATCAACGACTACCGTGCCCGCTCACAGGCGCTCACCGGCGTGCCGACCGCCACCACCGTGCACCGGCTCCTCGGCTGGCGACCCGACGGCACCTTCGGGCGCGGGGCCGGAAACCGGCTGCCGTACGACGTGGTGGTGGTCGACGAGACCTCGATGCTCGCGGTGACGATGATGAGCCGGCTGCTCGAATCGCTGCGAGACGACACGCGCCTGATTCTGGTCGGCGACCCGCACCAGCTGGCTTCGGTGGATGCCGGCGCGGTCCTGGCCGATCTGGTGGACCGCGAGAGCCCGGCCGGCGCCGGGCTGCCGCCGGCGTTCGCCGCGGTGGCGGCCCCGAACGGCGAGTTCAGCCCGGAGCAGGAGCGGCGGCTGAGCGGCGGCGTGATCACCCTGACCCGCGGGCACCGGTACGGCGGCCAGATCTCCGAGGTGGCCGAGGCCGTCCGGACCGGAGATGCCGACCGCGTCGTCGACCTGATCACCGGGCCGGGTGCCGACCGCGTCGCGCAGGCGCAGGTGACGCTGATCGACCCGGAGCAGGTGGATCCGGTGCGCCGCGAGGTGGTGCGCTGGGCCGCGCAACTGCACTGGGCGGCCCGCGCCGGGGATGCGGATGCGGCACTGACGGCGCTGGCCGGCCACCGGGTCCTGTGCGCGCACCGCGACGGCCGGCACGGCGTGTCGGGCTGGTCGCGACAGATCACCGACTGGATCGCCGAGGCCGGCGGCAGTGTCCCGCGCACCGGCTGGTACCCCGGCGAGCCGGTGCTGGTCAACGCCAACGATCCCGCGCATCAGATCTTCAACGGCGACTCGGGGGTGGTGATTGGCGACCCCGACGGCAGCTCGGGCGACGGGCTGGCCGTGGTCTTCGCCCGCGGCGGTACCGTGAAGACGCTGCACCCGAGCCAGCTGGCGGATGCCTCGCCGGTCTACGCGATGACCATCCACCGCAGTCAGGGCAGCCAGTTCGATGCGGTGACCGTCGTGCTCCCGGACTCCGATGCGCAGCTGCTGACCAAGGAACTGCTGTACACGGCGGTCACCCGCGCCCAGCGGACGGTGCGGATCGTCGGCACCCCGGAGGCGCTGCGGGCCGCGGTCGGCCGCTCCGTCCAGCGCGCCAGCGGCCTCGGCTCGTCCGTACGCGAGCTGTGAAAGCGGTGCTCAGCCGTTGATGAAATACCAGTTCCGGGTCAGGTCACGCCCGCCCGGCACCAGATCGCGCCGGCGGTAGCTCTCCCAGCCGAGGAACAGTCGCTGCGGATCGCGGGGGAGCCCCATGAAGGCCTGCATCCCCTTGCTGCGGGCCAGCTCGGTCTTGTGCGCCTTGATGGCCCGGACCTTCGCACCGATCCGGTTCCGCAGATCCAGCGTCACGTTCACCTTGTCCGGGGCGGTGCCGGTGATCTTGACGTTCGGTTCGGCGGCCAGGAACGGCCGCAGTTCGGCGACGGTGCTCTGCGGCAGCGTGGCGAAGTAGAGCGTCGAGGCCTGCCAGGGCTCACCCAGATCCGGGCGGTAGTTCGCGATCGCCGCGATGTCCGCGGCGGCGGCCGCGATCCGGTGGGTGTGGATGTGATCGGGATGCCCGTAGATGCCGTAGGCGTTGTAGGTGACGATCACCTCGGGCCGCAGCCGGCGGATGTGTTCCACCACCCGGGCCACCTGTTCGTCGAACGGGACGTCGATCAGCCGCGGCGCGCCGGGCGCCGACTCGGGCACGAAGCTGTCGGCGTAACCGAGCATGATCGGCGGCTCGGTCATCCCCAGCGCCGCCGTCGCATCCAGCAGCTCGCGATGGCGGTGCGTGCCCTCGGCCCAGGTACAGGTGATCAACGAGGTGCGACCGCCGCGTGCGGCGAGATCGGCGATCGTGCCCCCGGTCCACAGCGACTCGTCGTCGGGATGGGCGTGGACGAACAGCGCACTCGGGGCGGGGGTCACCCACTAGACAATACGGGTCCGGGGCCGACGGTAAACTGTGCTCGCGCCAAAGTGCGCACAGACTCATCTGCCCGATTCGACCCGAAAGGGGATACTCCGTCATGAGTTCGCAAGTGCACGAGTTCCAGGCTGAAGCGCGGCAACTGCTCGATCTCGTCGTGCACTCCATTTACTCCAACAAGGACAGCTTCCTGCGCGAGCTGATCTCGAACGCCTCCGATGCGCTCGACAAGCTGAAGCTCGCCTCGCTGCAGGACTCCGGGCTCGACGCCGACGTCTCGGACCTGCACGTCCAGCTCGTCCCGGATGCCGCCGCGCGCACCCTGACCGTCGCCGACAACGGCATCGGCATGAGCCGCGAGGACGTGGTGGAGCTGATCGGCACCGTCGCCAAGTCGGGCACCGCGCAGCTGCGCGAGGCGCTGACCAAGGCCGGCGATGCCGCTTCCGACGAACTGATCGGCCAGTTCGGCATCGGCTTCTACTCGGTGTTCATGGTGGCCGACCGCGTCACGATGGTGACCCGGCGGGCCGGAGAGACCACCGGCACCCGGTGGGAGTCCACCGGCGACGGCACCTACACCGTCGAGGACGTCGCCGATGCGCCGCAGGGTACCGCGATCACGTTGTCGCTCAAGCCCGTCGACACCGAGAACGCCGTCCACGACTACACCGACCCGACGGTGCTGCGCGGCCTGGTGAAGAAGTACTCCGACTTCATCGCCTGGCCGATCCGGATGCTCGAGACGGTGCGCAAGCCCGCCGACCCGGACGCCGCGGGCGAGGACGGTGCGGCCGCCGAGCCGGCGACCGAAGAGGTCGAGGCGACCCTCAACTCGCAGAAGGCCCTGTGGGCCAAGACCCCCGGCGAGGTCTCCGAGGAGGAGTACGCCGAGTTCTACCGGCACATCAGCCACCACTGGGACGCGCCGCTGGAGACCGTCTCGCTGCACGCCGAGGGCACCTTCGAGTACCAGGCGCTGCTGTTCCTCCCGACCCAGGCGCCGTTCGACCTGTTCATGCGGGAGCGCGCCAGCGGTCTGCACCTGTATGTCCGGCGGGTGTTCATCACCGACGACTGCCCCGAGCTGATGCCCGAATACCTGCGCTTCGTGGTGGGTGTGGTGGACGCGAACGACCTGTCGCTCAACGTCTCCCGCGAGATCCTCCAGCAGGACCGGCAGATCCGGGCGATCCGCCGTCGCCTCGTCAAGAAGGTCATCGGCACCGTGCAGGAGCTCCAGGACCGGGAGCCGGAGAAGTACCGGACCTTCTGGACGAGCTTCGGCAAGGTCTTCAAGGAGGGCCTGGCCGGCGATCCGGACAATTTCCAGGCGCTGCTGAAGGCGTCAGTCTTCGATTCGACGCACTCGGAGACCGAGCCGACGACGCTGTTCGACTACGTCTCGCGGGCCGGTGCCGACCAGGACGTCATCTACTACATGACCGGTGAGTCGCGGCAGCAGATCGAACGCTCGCCGCACCTGGAGGGCTTCCGCGCCAAGGGCATCGAGGTACTGCTGCTGTCCGACCCGGTCGACGAGCTGTGGACCGGCACCATGCCCGAGTTCGACGGTAAGCGTTTCGTCTCCGTCGCCAAGGGTGAGGCCGATCTGGACGAGGAGGCCGACGATGCCGAGCGCGCACAGGAGCTCTCCGATCTGCTCGGCTGGCTCACCTCGGTGCTGAGCGATGAGGTGAGCGAAACCCGGCTGACCAGCCGGCTCACCGACTCGGCGGCGTGCCTGGTCGGCGACACCTTCTCGATGTCGCCGCAGTTGGAGAAGCTGTACCGGGCGTCCGGTCAGGAGGTCCCGCACATGAAGCGGATCCTGGAGCTCAACCCGGACCACCGGCTGGTGACCGGTTTGGAGAAGGCCTTCGCCGCGGCCGGCGAGGACCGCACCGCGCTGGAGCCGACCGCCAAGCTGATCCACGCGATGGCGGTGCTGGCCGAGGGCGGCGAACTGGCCGACCCGGCGGAGTTCGCCAAGCTGCTGTCGGACACGCTGGTCGCCGGATTGAATTGAGCGCATGGGACTGCTGACGCCGCTGGCGATCAAGATCGGCTCCCTCGAGTGGCTGCCGCGTTACCTTCCGTACATCGTCAAGGTGGACGACGGTCTACAGAAGGTGACCGGCGGCCGCGTCGACCTGCTCGACGTCGCGGGCCTGCCGAGCGTGACGATGCTCATCCCGGGCCGCAAGTCGGGGATCGAGCGCACCACCACGGTGCTCGCCGCGCCGGTCGGCGACGACTGGATCGTCGCCGGCTCGTACTTCGGTGGACCCAAGACGCCGGCGTGGGTGCTGAACCTGCGGGCCGTCGATGAGTTCCACGTCGAGCAGCACGGCCGGCGGGTGCCGATGCGGGCGCGCGAACTGGCCGGCGACGAGCGGGAGCGGGCGTGGGCGCAGCTGCGCCGCGTGTGGCCGAACTTCGACATGTACGCGCGGCGCACCACCCGGGTGATCCCGCTGTTCCGGCTGTCCCCGGCCTGATGAAGAGCCGGATCCGTCAGCTCTCACCGGCGATCCGGTAGAGAGCTGGCGGGTCGGCCGTCACTCGCCCTTGAACTGCGGGTCCCGCTTCTCGAAGACGGCGGTGATGGCCTCGGTGAGATCGTTGCTCGGCAGGAAGGCGGCGTTCCACGCGGCGACGTAGCGCAGGCTTTCGGTGACGCGGGACGCGCGCGCCTGATCCAGCACGGTCTTGGTGCCCTGCACCACCAGCGGCGGGAGCGCGGCGATCTCGGCGGCCTGCGCGCGGGCGGCGGCCAACAGCGCGTCCCGGTCGTCGTAGACGTCGTTAACCAGACCGATCTTGTCGGCGCGCACCGCGTCGAAGTCCTTGCCGGTCAGGGCCAGTTCGCGGGTGTGACCCTCGCCGATGATCAGCGGCAGCCGGGCCAGCGAGCCCATGTCCGCGACGATCGCCACCCGCACCTCGCGGACGCTGAACTTGGCGTCGGCGCTGGCCAGCCGGATGTCGGCGGCGGTGATCAGGTCGACGCCGCCGCCGATGCACCAGCCGGCGATCGCCGCGATGACCGGCTTGCGGCAGTCGGCGACGGCATTGATCCCCGCCTGCATGCGCTTGATCAGGTCGTGGAAGTCGGTGCGCACCTTGGCTTTCGCGCCGTCGGCCAGCACCGCTCCGAAGTCGCCGGCCATCGCGGGCAGGTCCAGACCGTACGAGAAGTGCTTGCCCGCGCCGGTCAGCACCACCGCGCGCACCTCGGGATCGGCGTCGATCCCGGTGAAGATCGGCACCAGCTCGGACCAGAACGCCGGGCCCATCGCATTGCCGCGCCCGGGTCCGATGAGCGTCACCTCGGCGACGTGATCGGCAACGTCGCCTGCGACTGCCGCACGGGGGAGATGCACGCGAGC
>CAZEOP010000022.1:0-26129 GCA_964513715.1 uncultured Gordonia sp. | reverse complement strand
GTGTCCGCGTCGCTGAGCACGCAGCCGGTGCAGGTGGCATCGCCGACGGTGCGGAAGCGGACCCGCTCGGTGCGCGCGGTCTCGCCGTCGTAGGTCTCCAGGAATCGCGTCTGGGCCAGCAGCATGCCGTCGCGCTCGATCACCTCGCGCTGGTGCGCGTAATAGATCGGCGGCAGCTCGATGCCCTCGGCGGCGATGTAGTTCCAGATGTCCAGCTCGGTCCAGTTGCTGAGCGGGAAGACGCGGATGTGCTCGCCGCGATGGTGGTGCCCGTTGTAGAGGTTCCACAGTTCGGGCCGCTGGTTGCGCGGATCCCATGAACCGAAGGAGTCGCGGAAGCTGAAGAAGCGCTCCTTGGCGCGCGCCTTCTCCTCGTCGCGCCGTGCGCCGCCGAAGACGGCATCGAACCGGTTCTCGGTGATCCCGCGCAGCAGCGCCGCGGTCTGCAGCCGGTTCCGCGAGGTGCCCGGACCCGTCTGTTCCACCACCCGCCCGGCGTCGATGTCGTCCTGCACGCTGCTCACCACCAGCGACACTCCGGTGCGCTCGACCACGCCGTCGCGGAACTCGATCACCTCGTCGAAGTTGTGTCCGGTGTCGACGTGCATCAGTGGGAACGGCACCGGCGCCGGCCAGAAGGCCTTCTGCGCAACGTGGAACATCACCACCGAGTCTTTGCCGCCGGAGAAGAGCATCGCTGGCCGCTCGAAGGTGGCGGCGACCTCGCGGAAGATGTGGACGGCCTCGGCTTCCAGCTCCTCGAGCGTGGAAAGCTCGTAGTTGGGGGTCACGCCGTCCACCGTAAGCCACGATCGGCGGCCCGGTGCGAGACATACCCCGATTGCCGGGCACGACAGCCCGGAGTAGTTTCGATGACATCAGTTCATCTTTATTTCTGGAGGCGGAGAATCCATGTCCGACGTGACCATCGACGTGCGCGAGATCCCGAAGCCGCAGCGGCATCCGAAGATCTTCGGGCTGTTCGACGGCCTCGACGTCGGCGAGGCGCTGATTCTGGTGAACGATCACGACCCGGTGCCGCTGCACCATCAGTTCGACGATCGCACCCCCGGCGGCTTCGACTGGACGTATCTGGTGCGCGAGCCCGGCGACTATCGGATCCGCATCACCAAGACCCTCGACACCCCGGTGCCCCGCAAGCTCGGCAACAGCGCCGACGCGGTGGCCGGCGGCGAGGCCGGGGTCGCCTGGAAGCTCGATCTGCCCCAGCGCGACCTCGACTCCAACGTGATCACCCTGGCCCCCGGCGGCGGGATCGGCGAGCACACCGGCGCCGAGGTGGACGTGCTGGTGCACATCCTGGACGGTTCCGGCTCGATCGGCACCGAGACCGGCCAGGTGGCGGTGGAGGCCGGCGACCTGCTCTGGCTGCCCAAGCGCTCCCGGCGGTCGTTCACGGCGGGCGACGGCGGCATGAGCTACCTGACCGTGCACACGCACCGCGAGCCCACCCTGACCCTGACTCCACACATTCGCTGAAGGAGGCGGTAGTGACCTATGTGATCGCCCAGCCCTGCGTCGACGTGATGGATCGCGCGTGCGTGGAGGAGTGTCCGGTCGACTGCATCTACGAGGGCGGCCGCAGCCTGTACATCCATCCGGACGAGTGCGTCGACTGCGGCGCCTGCGAGCCGGTGTGCCCGGTGGAGGCCATCTTCTACGAGGACGACCTGCCCGAGGACTGGCTGCCGTATCTCACCGACAACGCCGACTTCTTCACCGAGGTGCTGCCCAACCGCGATGCGCCGCTGGACTCGCCGGGCGGTGCGACGAAGATCGGGCCGACCGGGAGCGACGCCCCGCTGGTCGCCTCGCTGCCGCCGCAGGCGGAGTGAGCGCGGCGCCGCCGCCGGAACAGCGCCCGGGCTACCAACCAAGCACTTGCTAGGGTAGCGTCGAGGGCATGAGCGACGCCGTCATTCCGCCCGCCCTGGGCCCCGACGATCTGACCGCCGAGTCCACTCCGATCGCCTACGAGACCGGCGGCCCGGACGGCGCGGTGGCCTATGTGACCCTGAACCGTCCCGAGTACCGCAACGCGCAGAACTCGGTGATGACCTATTCGCTGGACGCCGCCTTCCGCCGGGCCACCGACGATCCGGCGGTCAAGGTGATCGTGCTGCGCGCGGCGGGCAAGCACTTCTCGGCCGGCCACGACATCGGCACGCCCGAACGCGACTTCGACACCTTCTACCCGAATACCGCGACGCTGCACTGGGATCACACCCGCGGCGACGGCGCCCCGCTGGACAGCAACCAGCGCCTGGCCCGCGAGATCGAGGTCTACATGGGCATGTGCCGGCGCTGGCGCGACCAGCCCAAGCCGGTGATCGCCCAGGTGCACGGCGCGTGCATCGCGGGCGGGCTGATGCTGGCCTGGTCGGCCGACTTCATCGTCGCCTCCGACGACGCCTTCTTCTCCGATCCGGTGGCCCGCATGGGTATCCCGGGCGTCGAGTACTTCGCGCACGCCTACGTCCTCGGCGCGCGCCGCGCCAAGGAGATCCTGATGACCGGCGAGCGCTTCACCGCGCAGCAGGCCGCCGACTGGGGCATGGTGAACCACGTCGTCCCGCGCGACGAGCTGGCGGCCAAGGTCGATGCGATCGCCGCCAAGATGGTCGAGATGCCCATGCAGGGCCTGTTCCTGAGCAAGAAGGCCGTCAACATCTGCGAAGACCAGATGGGCATGCGCAACGCCATGGACTCGGTGTTCGGCTGGCACCACTTCGCCCATGCCGCCAACGACGCCGACTCGGGCGATTCGCTGGGCGGCATGGACGCCCGCAGCATGCGCGACGCGGCCCGCAAGAGCGACGAGAAGAAGGACTGAGCCCGATGGACCTGATGTTCGACGATGCCGCCCAGGCCTTCCGCGCCCAGGTGCGCGCCTGGCTGGCCGAGCACGTCCCGGCCGAGCCGCTGCCCTCGATGGACACCGCCGAGGGCTTCGAGGCGCACCGCGCCTGGGAGGCCGAGATGGCCGCCGACCGCATGTCGGTGGTCAGCTGGCCGGCCGAGTTCGGCGGACGCGACGAGCCGCTGCTGCACTGGCTGATCTTCGAGGAGGAGTACTACCGTTCGGGCGCGCCCGGCCGCGTCTCCCAGAACGGCATCTTCCTGCTGGCGCCCACCCTCTTCGAGCACGCCAACCCCGAGCAGCTGGCCCGGATCATGCCGCGCATGGCCCGCGCCGACGACATCTGGGGCCAGGCCTGGAGCGAGCCGGAGGCCGGCAGCGACCTGGCCTCGCTGCGCTCGACGGCCACCCGCACCGAGGGCGGCTGGCTGCTCAACGGCCAGAAGACCTGGAGCTCGCGCTCCAGCTTCGCCGACCTGGGCTTCGGCCTGTTCCGCTCCGACCCGGACCAGGCCCGCCACAAGGGTCTCACCTACTTCATGTTCGACCTGCGCGCGCCCGGCGTCACCGTGCGCCCGATCGCGCAGCTCGACGGCGAGGCCGGCTTCGCCGAGCTCTTTCTGGAAGACGTCTTCGTCCCCGACGACCCGGCCGACCCGGGCGCCTCCGGTGTGATCGGCGAGGTGCACAACGGTTGGAAGGTCGCGATGAGCACCGCGGCCAATGAGCGCGGTCTCTCACTGCGCTCCCCCGGCCGCTTCCTGGCCGCCACCGACCGGCTGCTGACCCTGTGGAACGAGCGCCGCGACGAGGTCCCGGCCACCGCGAGCGCGGCCGCCGGCGTCGCCGACGCGTGGATCGGCTCGCGCGCCTACGAGCTCTCGACCTACCAGACCGTCAGCCGCCTGGCCGCCGGCGGTCAGCTCGGCATGGAATCGTCGATCAACAAGGTCTTCTGGTCGCAGTGGGACATCGCGACCCACGAGACCGCCCTCGACCTGCTCGGCGCCGACGCCGAGCTGGAGACGCCGTGGCTCGACGGCTACCTCTTCTCGCTGTCCGGCCCGATCTACGCCGGTACCAACGAGATTCAGCGCAATGTGATCGCCGAGCGACTCCTCGGCCTGCCCCGCGGAGACCGGTGAGACATGGACTTCCTGCTCGATTCGATGCACACCGACCTGGCCGAGACGGTCGGGTCCATCACCGCACGGGCCGGCGGCGTCGCCGTCGCCCGGGCCTGGTCCGAAGGTGACCCGGCCGGCGGTCTGACCGTGTACCGGCAGCTCGCCGAGGCCGGTATCACCGGCCTGCTGGCCGACGATGCCCTCGGTGGCAGCGGCGCCGGTGCGGTGGAGATGGTCGTGGCCCTCGAGGCCGTCGGCACCGCCGCGCTGCCCGGCCCGGTGGCCGAGACGCTCGCCGTGGTGCCCGCGCTGCTCAGCGGCGCCGGACTGGGCGACGAACTGGCCCCGCTGCTGGCCGGCGACCAGCTCGCCACCTGCGCGCTGGCTCCGGTTCAGGCGCGGGCTGCCGGCCCCGCCGACGCCGCGACCTACCTGGCCGCCGACGGCGGGCTGTACCGCGGACGGGCGCAGGCCCCGCTGGCCACCGTCGATCCGACCCGCACCGTGGCCGTCGTCGACCCCGACGGCGCCCCGCTGGCCGCTCTCGACACCGCACAGCTCGAGCGCGCCCTGAACCTCGGCGCCCTGGCCACCGCCGCGCAGTCGCTCGGCCTGGCCTCGGCCATGCTGGAGATCGCCGCCGACTACGCCAAGGCCCGCCAGCAGTTCGGCCGCGCCATCGGCTCGTTCCAGGCCGTGAAGCACCATCTCGCCGACGTCGCCATCGCCATCGAGATGGCCCGCCCGCTGGTGTGGGGCGCGGCCGTCGGCCTGGAGGGCGACGTTCCCGAGGGCACCCCGGTGACCTGCGACGTCTCCGCGGCCAAGGTCGCCGCCGGCGAGGCGGCCGATCTGGCCGCCCGGCGCGCCCTGCAGGTGCTGGGCGCCATCGGCTACACCGCCGAGCACGATCTCTCGCTGTACCTGACCAAGGCGCGGGCGCTGCGCTCCTCGTGGGGCACGCCGGCCTGGCACCGGCAGCGGATCCTTGATCTGATCTCGGCCCCCGAGGCGGCGCACTGATGGACGAGATCAACGCCCTCGTCGACGCCGTCCGCGACGTGGTCCGCCGCGGCGGCGGCAGTCCCGCCGTCCGCGCCGCGATCGCCGCGCCCGGCCGGTACGACGACCAGCTCTGGCAGACCCTCGCCGAACAGATCGGCGTGGCCGCCCTCGCGGTGCCGGAGACCTACGACGGCGCCGGCGCGAGCGTGCGCGAGCTGGCCGCGGTCCTGCAGGTGCTCGGCGAGAACCTGTCGCCGGTGCCCGCCTTCTCCTCGGCCGCGCTGGCGACCGGCGCACTGCTGGCCGCCGGCGACGACGAGGCCTGCGCGCGCCTGCTGCCCGGCCTGGCCGCCGGCGAGACCACCGCGGCCCTGGCCTGGGCCGGACCGGCCGGCTGGGACGTGCCCGGCGTGAACGCCGAAGCCGGATTGCTCAGCGGCACCGCCGAATACGTCATCGACGGCGAGACCGCCGACGTCTTCCTGGTGGTGGCCGGACCCACCGCGACGCCGACCCTGCACGAGGTGACCGCCGACGCCCCGGGCGTCAGTATCACCCCGCTGCCGGTCCTGGATGCGACGCGGCCGCTGGCCCGGGTGACCTTCGACCAGACCCCGGCGCAGACCATCCCCACCGGCGACGACCTGACCGAGCGGCTGCGCACCCTGGCGTGGGCGCTGCTCTCGGCCGAACAGGTCGGCGGCGCCGCGCGCAGCCTGGAGCTGACCGTGGAGCACACCACGGCCCGCAAGCAGTTCGGGCGCGAGCTGGCCTCGTTCCAGGCGCTCAAGCACGCGATGGCCGACATGTACGTCCTCGTCGAGGCCATGCGCTCGATGTCGGCCGCCGCCGTCGAGGCGGTGGCCACCGGTGCCGACGACGCCACACAGCTGGCCGCGGCCGCACACGTCTACTGCTCGGAGGGGTACGTCGCCGTGGCCGGTCAGGCCATTCAGCTGCACGGCGGTATCGGCATCACCGCCGAGCACGACATCGGGCTGCACTTCAAGCGCGCCCAGGCCGACGCCCAGCTCTTCGGCGCCCCGCACCGCGCGGTGGCGCAGATCGGCCTGTAACCGCCCCGCGCGGGCCTGTGGTTCTCACCGATCCCGGGGTCCGGCGGTGAGAAGTTCGGACAAGCCCGCCACCCGCGGAAGTCCGTGGGGAACAATCGTTTTCATGGCTGCACGCGATGAACGGATGGGCGCCTTCGACGCCGTCATGTACGGCATCGAAGGCGACCCGGTGCTGCGGACCGGAATCATCGCCGTCATCCTGCTCGACGGCGAGCCCGACTCCGCCCGGCTGATCGAACGCACCGACCGGCTGACCCGGCTGTATCCGCGGCTGCGGTCGCGCGCCGTCGGCAGCACACTCTCGCCCGCACCGCCGCGCTGGGAGATCGACCCGCACTTCGATCTGAGCTACCACCTGCGCTGGCGCCGGCTGCCCGTCGACGGCGCACCGATCTCGGCCGCGCTGGACTACGCGGCCCGCATGGTGGAGGCCGACTTCGACCACTCGCGTCCGCTCTGGGAGGTGGCCGTCCTGACCGACCTGGTCGACGGTCGGGCGGCGATGGTCTTCAAGATCCACCACTCGGTGGCCGACGGCATGGGCGGCATCCAGATGAGCGCCGCGCTGTTCGACCTGGCACCCGAGACCCCCGAACTGGGTCCGATGCCACCGGCGCCCGAGGCCGCACCGGCCGGCATCGTCGACCGCGTCCGGCACGTCGTGGCCTTCGAGGCCGGCGCCCTCGGCGAAGTGGTCACCGGGAGCGTGAACGCCTCGCTGCGCGCCGTCGGAGATCTGGTGCGCAGTCCGTTCTCGTCCACGATGTCGGCCGGCCGCACGGCCGCGGCGATCGCCGAAACCCTGGCACCACAGGGGGATCCGAAATCGACGTGGATGTCCGAGCGCTCACTCAGCAGCGTCTTCACCATGCTCGACGTGCCGCTCGACGCCCTCAAGGCCACCGCCCGCGAGGCGGAGGTCACCGTGAACGTGGTCTTTCTGGCCGCCGTCGCCGACGCCGTCGGCAGCTATCACCGGGCCAACGGGCAGCTGCTGGCCTCGATGCGCGTCAACATGCCCGTCGATCAGCGCAAGCCCGGCGACTCGGCCACCGGCAATCACTGGGTGCCGGCCCGGTTCCTGGTACCCACCCGCGACGCCGAGCCGCGGACTCGGCTCTTCCAGTTGCACGGCCTGATCGACGAAGCCCGCAACGATCCGGCTCTCGGCTTCTCCGATCTGCTCTACAAGGGCATGGCGCTGCTGCCCGATCCGCTGACCGCGCTGCTGGCCGGATCGCTGATGAAGGGCGTCGACGTGGCCGCCACCAATGTGCCCGGGCCGGGTTTCGGCGTGTACCTGTGCGGGGCGCGGGTCACCGGGCTGGTGCCCTTCGCCCCGAAGTCGGGCGCGGCCATCAACATCGGCCTGCTCAGCTACGACGGCCACGCCTTCGTCGGCGTCAACTCCGATCCCGCGGCCGTGGAGGATCCGGCCGAGTTCACCGCGCTGCTGGCCGCGGCCTTCGCGAAGTACACCGGCTGACGGCGCCCGCCGGGGACTCGTCCGGTCACGCCTTCCCGAGGAACAGCAGGACCAGCAGCGCCAGGTTCAGCGCGACGATCACCGCGGCGGCCAGCGCCGAGGCCAGTTGCAGCGGACGCCCGTCGGCGAACCGGCCCATCCGCTCGCTGTCGGAGGTGAACCGGCGCAGGGGGATCAACGCGAACGGGATGCCGAAGCTCAGCACGGCCTGCGAGACGATCAGCGCCAGGGTGGGATCGATGCCCGCGGCCAGGATCGCCACCGCCGGGATCAGCGTGAGGCTGCGGCGTACCACCATCGGGATACGCCGGCGCAGCAGGCCGGCCATGATGGCCCCACCCGCGTACGAGCCCACCGACGTCGAAGCGATGCCCGAGGCGAGCAGCCCGATGGCGAACAGCGCGGCCACCACGGGACCGAGTGCTTCGGCGACCGCGGCGTGCGCGCCTTCGATGGTGTCGGTGCCCTCGCGCCCGGACAGGCTGCTGGCCGCCAGCACCAGCAGCGCGATGTTGACGGTGCCGGCCACCAGCAGCGCCAGCACCACGTCGATCCGGGTGGCCCGGAGCAGCCGGGCGATCACGGCCGGCCGGTTGTCCACGCCGTGCCTGTCGATCACCAGCGCGGAATGCAGGTAGATGGCGTGCGGCATCACCGTCGCCCCCAGCATGGAGGCCGCCAGCAGCACGGTCTCGCCGCCATCCAGGCGCGGGATCATGCCGTTGAGCAGCCCGCCCACGTCGGGCGGGTTCACCAGCAGTCCGGCCAGGAAGCCGAAGACGATCACCGCGAGCAATCCGACGATGACCGCCTCGAAGCGGCGCTGACGGCGCGGATCGGCCAGGGTCAGCAGCGCCATGGACACCAGCCCGACGATGACGCCGCCGAGCCAGAGCGGCAGGCCGAACAGCAGCTTCAGCGCGATGGCGCCGCCCACCACCTCGGCCAGATCGGTGGCGGCGGCCACCAGTTCGGCCTGCGCCCAGAACGCGAGCCGGGCGCGCCGCCCAGGCAGCGCCAGCCCGAGCGTCTGCGGCAGCGTCCGCCCGGTCACGACGCCGAGCTTGGCCGACTGGTACTGGATCATCACCGCGACCAGGTTGGCCGCGACCAGCACCCACACCAGGAGGTAGCCGTACTTGGCACCGGCGGTGAGATTGGCCGCAACGTTCCCGGGATCGACGTAGGCCACGGCCGCGACGAACGCGGGCCCGAGCAACAGCAGCGGCCGAGTCGGCGTCGTCGTCCGTTCCTTCATCACCCGATCAGGGTAACCAATAGAGAGTTTTCGGCCAACCTAACTCTGGCTGTCGAGGATCTGCTCGGCGCGCCGGGACTGATACCGCTGGATCGGCCCGATCAGCAGCAGGAGCAGCAGCGGCCAGCTGCCCAACGACGGCCAGATCGCCGTGACGACCAGCGCGGCCACCATCACCAGCACCGTCAGCCAGCCGCCGCGCTCGGCCAGGAAGGCCCGCCGCGGCTCACCGTCGACCAGCAGGTCCGGGTGGCCGCGCGCCCACGCGTAGATCCCCGACAGCGCCGCGGCGGCGATGGTCAGCACCACCAGATAGAGGACATTGGCGCTGCGCACCGGGTGATCGTCCGAGCTGCCGAGCTCGGTGGCGAACGGGAGCAGCACGATCATCAGCAGCCAGAGCATGTGCAGCGCGACGGTGACGCCGTCGTACCGCGCGATGTACTCGGCCAGCTGATGGTGCTGCCACCAGAACCCGGCGATCACCGCGAAACTGATCAACACGCTGGTGACCAGGGCCGAGTTCTCGTCCAGGAAGTCCCAGGCGGTGTGCGCCCGCGTGTCGCCGGCCACATCCGTCAGCGGCAGCACCAGCAGGGTCAGCGCGATCGCGATCACGGCGTCGGAGAAGGCGACCAGCCGGCTCCAGCCCTCGCCGGTGCGGAAGGAGAACGGTGAGGGCCGCCGCGCTGTGTTCATGGGAGAAACGGTAAACCCGAGCACCCCGGCCGAGCAGTTGTTGGCATATATCGAGGGTCCGTGGCCATATCGTCCACGGACCCTCGATATATGCCACTAACTCGGTCCACGCGCCGGCACACGACGAAGTGGCGTGGGGAGCGAACTCTCCGGATGTGAGCAGCGGTCGGCGTCATGTCTCCGAGGGCACGCCGGCGCAGCTCTCATCGGCCGAAACGCCGGCGGCCAGGATGACGTGCCCGTATGCGGCGACGAAGTCCTCGGCCGCCGAGGTGCGCGGCAGGTCAGGCAACCGGGCCAGATCGTTGATCGCGGTGATCGCCGCCAGCACCGTGATGCGCGCGGCCGCCTCCGGTCCGGGGCCGGTCTCCGGCGAATCGCCGAGGCACAGCCGCACCCACTCGGCCACATACTGGCGCTGGGCGGCGCGCAGCAGTGTGGCATCCGGCTCGTCGAGGCCTCCGGCCTCGGTGACGATCGCGTGCACCATCGCCGGATGCCGCACCGCGAAGGCCGCATAACCTGCGGAGGCGGCGGCGAGCGCCGAGCGGGTGTCGGTCGCGCGGCTCAGCACATCGTCGAGCGTGATCTGCAGATAGCCGTTGCCGCGGTGCAGCAGCACCGCCAGGATCTCGGCCTTGCCGGAGAAGTGGTTGTAGATGCTCGACGGCGCCAGACCCACCGCCTCGGCGAGATGGTCGATGCCGACGCCGTCGTAGGTGCGTTCGGCGAACAGCGTCACCGCCGCCGCCAGGATCTGCTCGCGGGTTCCGGCGCGGCCCAGACCGGCCGTGGGCGATCCGGCCGGCGGGAACGGCCGGTCGACGCCCGCCGCGCGCCGGGCCAGCGCGGCGAGCAGTTGTGGCCCGGGCAGTTCGGCGTGATGGGTGGCCGTGCTCAGCAGGACTCCGAGCACGGCCGTCGACCGGGCCCGCACCGCCGGCCCCGACACCGATTGATCCGACACCGACTGCCCCGACACCGATTGATCCGGCACAGATTGACCCGAATCCGATTGGCGCACAACGGCATCGAGCCGACTCAGCAACTCGCCCTGCCGCTCCCGGACCGATTCGCCCGGCAGGTGCCGACACTCCCGGATCCACAGCCGGCCGGTGTACCGGTCGCGCAGCACCTGGGCGGCGAGTGCGTCGATCGGATCGTCGGACCCGGCCTCGTCGAGCGCCCGGCACAGCCGCCCGACGTAGCCGTCGAAGGCCTCGCCGAGCACCGCCTCCTTGTTGGCGAAGTGCCGGTACAGCGCCGACGGCCGCACACCCACCTCGTCGGCGATCATCGACATCGACACGGCCGAGTACGTCCGGTCGACGAAGAGCTCGGTGGCGGCGCTGAGGATCTGGTCGCGACGATTGGCCGGCCGCGTCCGGACCTGCGGCGAGGTCACGTCACCTCACCCGCCGAGCTTGAGGGACCTGCCGATGATCTCCTTCATGATCTCGCTGGTACCCCCGTAGATTCGTGAGATGCGCGCGTCCAGATAGGCGCGGGCGATCGGGTACTCGAGCATATATCCGTAGCCGCCGTGCAACTGCACGCAGGCGTCGATCACCCGGCTCTGCAACTCCGTGGCCCACAGCTTGGCCTTCGCCGCATCGACCACGGTCAGCCGGCCGGCCAGCAGTTCCTCGACGGCCCGATCGACGTAGGTCTGCACGATGTCGACCTCGGTGACCAGTTCGGCGAGCCGGAATCGGGTCGCCTGGAAATCGCCGATCGCCTGGCCGAAGGCCCGGCGCTCCCGGACGTAGTCGATGGTCCAGTCGAGCGCCGCAGCGGCCGACGCGATGCCGGCGACCGCCAGTGACAGGCGCTCCTGTGGGAGATTGCCGGTCAGCCCGAAGAAGCCGGCACCCTCCTCGCCCAGCAGGTTGGCCGCCGGCACCGCCACATCGGTGAAGCTCAGCTCGGCGGTGTCCTGCGCGTGCAGCCCCACCTTCTCCAGGTTCCGGCCGCGTTCGAAGCCGGGCATGCCGCGTTCGATCACCATCAGGCTGATGCCGCGGTGCCGGTCCGGTCCGGTGCGCACCGCGGTGATGATCAGATCGGCGTTCATCCCGTTGGTGATGAAGGTCTTGGCCCCGTTGACCACATAGTCGTCGCCGCGGCGGGTCGCGCTGGTCGCGATACCCGACAGATCCGAACCGGCGCCCGGCTCGGTCATCGCGATCGCCACCACCGTCTCACCCGAAGCCACCCCGGGCAACCAGCGCGCCTTCTGCTCGTCGTTCGTCAGGTCCAGCAGGTAGGGCATGCAGACGTCGGCCTGCAGCGTGACGCCGAGGATGGCCGGTGCGACGGCCAGCGCCGCGGCCTCCTCGCCGAGGATCGCATTGAATCGGAAGTCCCGGACCCCGGCCCCGCCGTACTCCTCGGGCACCGCGGCAAAGGCACCGAGCTCGGCCGCCTCGGTGAACAGCCGGCGCGGCACCACCCCCGCCGCCTCCCATTCGGCGTAGTACGGCACCACCCGCTGGGTCAGGAACTGCCGGACGGCGGCCCGGTAGTCGTCGTGCTCGGGCTGGAAGAGGTTGCGCTGCACGGTGATCAGCCTCAGATCATGTAGCCGCCGCCGCAGACCAGGGTCTGCGCACTGACGTAGTCGGACTCCGGCCGGCACAGCAGATACACCGCACCCGCGGCCTCCTGCGGCGTACCGGCCCGGCCGAGCGGGATGTTCGCGGCCATCGCCTCGAGCAACTGCGGATTGACGCCCACCTTCAGCTCCCGGCCGGCGATGTCGATGCTGCCGTCGCCGTCGGCCGGGACCTCGGTGAGGCGGGTGGTGATGAGACCGAAGGCCACGGTGTTGACCGTGACGTTGTAACGGCCCCACTCCTTGGCCAGGGTCTTAGTGAGGCCGGTGACGCCGGCCTTGGCGGCCGCGTAGTTCACCTGACCGGCGTTGCCGCCGAGGCCGGCGATGGAGCTGATGTTGACCACCTTGCGGCACGGCACCGGACGGCCCTCGGCACGCTCGGCCTTGACCTGCCCGGAGATCACCGGCTGCGCGGCCCGCAGGATCCGGAACGGCGCCTTCAGATGCACGTCGAGAATGGCGTCCCACTGCTCGTCGGTCATCTTCTGGATCACCGTGTCCCAGGTGTAGCCGGCGTTGTTGACGATGATGTCCAGGCTGCCGAAGGCGTCTACGGCCGTGCCGACGAAGCGCTCGGCGAAGTCGTCCGCGGTGACGCTGCCGGCGCAGGCCACCGCGCGGCCGCCGGCCGCCTCTATCGCCGCGACCGTGCCGAACGCGGGCGCCTCGTCCAGATCGTTGACCACCACGGCGGCACCATCGGCGGCCAGTTTGAGGGCGATCTCCCGGCCGATGCCGCGGCCGGAGCCGGTGACGATGGCGGTCTTACCGGTGAATACAGACATGTTCTTCCTCCGTTGAGTCAGGGTGATGCGATAGCGGGGATCAGGAGAGCGCGACGACCGCGACGCCGGTCAGCGTTACGGTGCCGTCGGCGAGCGTCACGGCCAGCTCGACCGTGGCCTCGTCGCCGTCGACCGCCACCACGCGGCCGCGACAGACCGGCTCGGCGTGCACCGGGGTGATCGCGGCGAAGCGCACCTCGTAGCTGAGGATCTTCTCGACGGGGACCCAGCCGGTCAGCAGCCGGCCCAGGTAAGCCATCGACAGCATGCCGTGCGCGAAGACATCGTCGAGCCCGGCCGACCGGGCCACGTCGAGGTCGATGTGCATCGGATTGTGGTCGCCGCTGGCACCGGCGAACAGGGCCAGCACGGTGCGGGTGATCGGTCCGGCGGCCAGCTCCGGCAACTCGTCGCCGACCGCGAGGGCGAGTGCATTCATGCGGCGGCTCCTTCGCGGTGACGGACCACCACGGTGGAGGTCGCGGTGGCGACCAGCCGGTCGTCGCAGCGGTACTCGGTGTTCTTGACCAGGAACTCCAGGGCTCCCCCGCGCTTGCTGTAGACGTCGATCAACTCCTCCCGGAGTGTCACCGAGTCGCCCGCGAAGAGCTGGGCGCGGTAGTCGAAGCGCTGGCCGCCGTGCAGGATGTGCCGCAGATCGATGCCGAGCTCGTCCAGATAGCCGAACGGCGCGGGCGCCTCGAGTCCGAGACTGAACAGAAAGGTCGGCGGCATCGGCAGGTCCGGGTAGCCGGCCGCACGGGCGGCCGCGACGTCGGTGAAGACGGGATCGGTCTCGCCGATCGCGTGGGCAAAGAAGCGCAACCGCCCGCGCTCCAGCTGGACCGTGAACTCCGGGAACACCAGTGCCTTGGCGCGGTCGGGGTCGATCGGCATCAGTTCACCTTCTCGTAGAGGGTCACCACGGCGGCGCCGCCGAGACCGATGTTGTGCTGCAGCGCCAGCGCCACGTCGTCCACCTGCCGGGCCCCGGCCTCGCCGCGCAACTGCCAGCTGAGCTCGGCGCACTGCGCCAGCCCGGTGGCACCCAGCGGATGCCCCTTGGAGAGCAGCCCGCCGGACGGATTGGTCACCACCGCTCCGCCGTAGGTGTTGTCGCCGTCGCGGATGAACTTCTCGGCGGTGCCGTCCGGGGTCAGCCGCAACGCCTCGTAGCTGAGCACCTCGTTGGTGGTGAAGCAGTCGTGCAGTTCCACCACCCGGATGTCGCTCGGCTCCACGCCGGAGGCCTCGTACACCTGGTCGGCGGCCCGGCGACTCATCTCTGCGCCGACCAGATCGGGCAGGCTGCCGCTGAAGGTCGCCGCAGAATCGGTGGTCATGGCCTGGGCCCGGATGGCCACCTGGGTGCGCAGTCCATGCCGCGCGGCGAAGTCCTCGCTGACCAGGACCGCGGCCGCAGCCCCGCAGGTGGGCGGGCAGCACTGCAGCCGGGTCAGCGGACCGAAGATCTGCGGCGAGGCCAGCACCTCGTCGACGGTGACCGGATCGCGGAAGACCGCGTAGGGATTGTTGGCCGCGTGCCGGCGGGCCTTCACCGCCACCTCCGCGAATACCGCGGGATCCATGCCGTAGCGCTCGGCGTACTCGGCACCCGCACCACCGAAGAGCTGCGCGGCGAACGGTGCGTCACTGACGCCGTTGCGCTCGCCGGCAATCGCCATGAAGTCGACGAACGGGCTCGGCCGGTCCGGCCATTTCATGGCCAGGGCCCCGCGTTCCATCTGCTCGAAGCCGAAGGCGAGCACGCACTCGGCGGCCCCGGACTCCACGGCCTGCCGCGCCAGCCACAGCGCCGTGGAGCCGGTGGAGCAGTTGTTGTTCACGTTCACCACCGGGATCCCGGTGGTGCCCACCTGGTACAGCGCGCGCTGACCGCTGGTCGAGTCGCCGTAGACGTAGCCGGCGTAGGCCTGCTGGATCTGGTCGAGCGAGACACCGGCGTCGGCCAGCGCCGCGGTGACCGCGGCCGGCGCCATCTGGTCGTACGGCTGTGCCGTGCGAGGGGTGGCGAACGGGATCATCCCGACTCCGGCGACGATTGCCTTGTTCATGAAATCTCCTTACGAACTGATATTCACTTATCTTGCATCAAGGCCTCGCTTACATGCAATAGTCGTGGTTACTATAGGACAGATCACACTTACGAGCATTCGCTTACGGAGGACCCGATGCAGATCACCCACTCCCTGCGGCAGACCGCCCAGCTGACTCCCGACCACATCGTCACGATCTTCGGGGAACGCCGACGGACCGCGGCCGAGGTCCTGGACCGGGTGTCGAGGCTGGCCGGCGCCTTCCGCGCACTCGGCGCCCGGCCCGAAGACCGGATCGGCATCCTCTCGCTCAACAGCGACCGCTATCACGAGTTCCTGCTGGCCGCCCCGTGGGCCGGCTGCGCGGTGAATCCGGTGAACATCCGGTGGAGTCCGGCCGAGATCGCCTACTCGCTGGCGGACTGCGGCACCGACCTGCTGCTGGTGGACGAGGCCTTCGCGCCGATGATCCCCCAGCTGAAGGAACTGGCCCCCAATGTGGCGACGGTGATCTACGCGGGCGACGGCCCGACACCAGAAGGCATGCTGAACTACGAGACGCTCATCGCCGAGACCCCGCCCGTCGAGGACGCCGAGCGCGGCGGCGACGATCTGTTCGGCATCTTCTACACCGGCGGCACCACCGGCGATCCGAAGGGCGTGATGCTGAGCCATCGCGCCTGCCTCGCCTCGGCGATGGGCTCGCTGGTCACCACCGATCTGCTGTCGCGGGGCGCCACCCTGCTGCACGCGGCACCGATGTTCCACCTCGCCGACCTGGCCGCCTGGCACATCGGCTGCCTCACCCGGTCGACCCATGTGATGGTGCCGATGTTCACCCCGGCCGGCGTGATCGAAGCCATCGAGCGTCACCGCGTCGCCAATGCCCTGCTGGTGCCGACCATGATCCAGATGCTGGTGGACTCGCCCGAGGCGGTCGGCGCGGACCTGTCGAGCCTCACCAACATCATGTACGGCGCCTCCCCGATCGCCGAGGCCCTGCTCGAGCGCACCGCGAAGCTGCTCCCGAACGCGCAACTGACCCAGGCGTACGGGATGACGGAACTGGCACCGATCGCCACCCTGCTGACCCGCGAGGACCACCGCGATCCGGCGCTGCGCCGCTCGTGCGGCCGGCCGGCGGCGCACTCCGACCTGCGGATCGTGGACGCGGACGACGTGGAGGTGCCCCGCGGCGAGGTCGGCGAGATCGTCGTGCGCGGCGATCATCAGATGACCGGCTACTGGAACAAGCCCGCCGAGACCTCCGCGGCGCTGCGCGGCGGGTGGATGCACACCGGCGATGCCGGGTACATGAACGAGGACGGCTACGTCTTCCTGGTGGACCGCATCAAGGACATGATCATCACCGGCGGCGAGAACGTGTACTCGGTGGAGGTGGAGAACGCGGTGGCCAAGCATCCCGCCGTGGCGCAGGTGGCCGTCATCGGCCTGCCCGACGACCAGTGGGGCGAACGCGTCCACGCCGTCGTCGTACTGGCATCGGGCGCCGAGGCCAGCGAGGAGGAGATCCGCGATTTCTGCCGCGATCACATCGCCAACTACAAGCTGCCCCGCTCGGTGGCCTTCGTCGAAGCACTCCCGATGTCCGGCGCCGGCAAGATCCTCAAGCGGGACCTGCGCGACATGCCGTGGTGACGCCGGACATCGGACGCGAGTGCTCGCTCAGACGTCGAAGGACAGCACCGGGTTCACCCGATCGCGGATCATCTCCGCCCGCGGCACCACGCCCTCGTCGACGGCGTCGGGCTGCGCGGTGACCCAGTAGCGGCCCGCCGCAACCTGGTCGAAGACCCGGCGCGCGTGCTCCTCGGCGGTGATGCCCATGGTGTCGGCGCGCTGCTGCAAGGCGTCGTTGAAGGCCTCGGCGGCCGGGAGGGTGCCCTCGCCCTTCGCGGTGGAGAAGATGTCGCTCTGCACCGAGTCGGGCAGCACCACGGACACCTGGATCGGCGCCTGCCGCATCTGGAGCTCGTAGTGCAGCGACTCGGTGAGCGCGAGGGTGCCGAACTTGGTGACGCTGTACGGCGCCATCAACGGGCTCGGGAAGAGCCCGCCGATCGACGAGACCTGCAGAATCCAACCGGGTGTGCCCTGCTCCAACATCCGGGGGACAAAGGCGCGCAGGCCGTTGACGTAGCCGCCGATGTTGATACGCAGCATCGCATCCCACTTCTCGGCCGGGATCTCCCACGAGAAGCCCATCGCCATGATGCCCGCATTGTTGATGAGCATGTCGACCGCGCCGAATCGCGCGTAGGCACGCTCGGCCAGTGTCTCCAGCTCCGCGGGATCGGCGACGTCGGTGCGGACCGCCTCCACCTCGGTGCGCGCCGCCCGCAGTTCGTCGGCGAGGACGTTCAGCTTCTCCTCGGCGATGTCGGCCAGCACCAGGCGCATCCCCAGCTCGCTCGCCCGCCGCGCAAAGCCCGCGCCGATCCCGGCCGATGCGCCGGTGATGACCGCGACCTTTCCCTCGAAGACCTGTCCCGGATCCACCTCAGTCATCGCTCTTCCTCTCATTCGGGTTCATCCCCCCAACGCCCCAGTCTCCCCACCCTTCGCCCGGCTGTCGACAGTCGCCGGACTCGAGTGCCACTCGAGCGCACCGGAGCAGTTGTTGGCGTATACCGAGGGTCCGCGGACGCATAGACCACGGACCCTCAATATGTGCCGGTAACTCGGCAGGAATCGGGGTGAGGAGAGGGCCTCGCCGCCGGCGACCGGCGAACCGCGGCCCAGCGTTTTCCCAGGTCGCGCGGCCGGAGAATTACGGACCGTAATTTTGTTTTTGCCTTCTACCTGCAAGTATGTGGTTTCTGGGTGATCGGGGTTGACAGTGTGCTCATAGCGTTGCCAGCGGCCTCAAAGTCGGGGGCTCACAACGTAAGAACACACTGAAACGGACGTGATGATGAGACATCGGTTCACCCTGCCACGCGCCCTCGCCGGCGCCATACCAGCCACCGCCCCGGTGGCGGTCGGGCCGGCAGAGACCACCATCTATTCCGCGGGTAACGGCTACCTGATCGGCCACCCGGCGACACCGGCCCCAACCGGAGTGAAGATCACCGCCCACCGCCAGACCACCAAGATCTGACACAGGCAACCGACATGAACACACACACGAAGGCAACACGAAGCCCATGGACAGTGGCGGCGAGCTTCACCGCCGCCGTCGTGACGGTGATCGGACTCCTCATCGCGATCACCCCGACCGCGAACGCCGAAACACCAGCCGAACGCTGCAAACGCGAAACCACCGCCTACAACACCACCTGGAAGAACACCTGGGCACAAGCCAACCCCGGCAAGAACCCCAGCGACGCACCACCACCCCCGGTCCCCTACAAATGCGGCGGAGGCAACGACGGACCACCCCCGACGCCACCGTCGACGTCGGCGCCCACCGCGCCGCCGCTGTCTGAATCCACACCACCGCCCTCGACGAGAAATGATGGTCCCGGGCCCTCATTGAACGCTCCGGCCACCCGCAGAGAGATCGAACATCCAGGTCCGGACAGCTCGCCCATAGGGCGGAACAGTCGGGATGCCACAAATCCGGTGGCCCCCTATCGCACTCACGCCGCCGGGACACCCATCGAGTGCCCCGCGGGATACACCCAATCTGGAGAGCGTGTGAACTTTCCGCCGAACGAGATTATTGAATGCTACAAAATAGTCCAGGTTACACCTCATCTTTCCGGAGATTTGGCCGCAGACCCGCCACTCGAAAGAACTAATTGCACAAGCAATCCTATGCAAGTCTCCTTCACCCGCGGCGAATCGGTGCAAGTCACGCGCCAAGTCACCCAATCGACCGCGACGACGAACAGCAACGAATTCAGCGCCGGCGCGGAGGTCTCGGCCGGCCCCGCAGCTAAGATCATCCAGGGAGTAAAACTGGCTGCCGAATACAGTCACAGTAGTTCGACGACGATCAGCCGAGATGATTCGACGTCACTCCAGAAGACCATCAGTCTGGGATCCACCGATTCTCCTATAATGGATCCCGGAGAGCGACTGAGTGGAACTCCGACATACACCGAGATCGACTACATGCACGCCTATGCATACCGGACGTACGGCAGCTGGGGAAAGGCATCCTATTCCTACTCCAGCGGGAAGGTACTCGATCCCGACGGAGGAATCCAGTGGAACACTGAAGCCGCAAATTGCAAATGAAGGACAATTGACATGACAACCAAAACACTTCGCACTGCGGCCGGCATGCTGGCTGCAGCCACACTGTCGGCGCTCCTCATCGCCTGTGACACATCGGCATCCGAACCGCGCGACTTGTCCGACATGGCCTCCAGCGCCGCCGGGTCCTCACTGTCCGTCAAGAGCGATTCTCCGTCCGACGGCACCGTGATCACCATTCGCGACCTGCAACTCAAGACCATGAACGAAGCCGAAGCCATCCTCGCCTCCGGCACATGGCAACCCCGAGTGCTACCGAGCCGCGCCTTCAAAGACGCCAAACGCTCCCGCGACACCCCCGAACAGAAAAGCCAGTGGATCGTGGTGAACGTCTGCTTCCCCGTCGGCGAGCCACGCGACGTACTCGTCACAACATTCCCACCATCCGAACTCTCCCCGGAGATGCGCCGAAATATCCAGGACGGCAGGCCGCCATACCGATATCCCGCCGGGAAGTGCGTGGAAGGAAAAGACAGCATCAACCTATCGCACCCGCCGGCCTAACCGGACCGCCCGCTCCGCGGGGCCCTCACCGATCGACGAAGGCCCCGCGGACGCGGCTAAAAACTTGTAACCCCATTGGCGACCAACCTCCGAACCAGTTGATGGCACCAGAGCGGTCACCGTGGACGTAGAGACCGCAGGCCCACGCTCCATGCCGGTAGACCGCGCCAGCAGCATCTAAAGGTGCGAAATTCCCCACACGCCCAGTTCCGTTACCGCGGTTCGGAAGATCCAACGACTCAGGTGCAGTGAACGAAAGAGGACTGAAATGACACCGAAGAAGACTCTCCGCACCGCCACCGCTACAGCAACTGCCGCTGCACTGTCGATGCTCCTCATCGCCTGCGACAGTTCGGCCTCGGAACCTCGAGAGCCCGCCGACTCAAGCTACGGCGTTGACTCTTCGCCGTCCGTCGCCGCCGAGCCTCCGGCAGGTCCCACCCTGCTCCCAAGCGACATCGCGCTCCCAAACGACTCTGTGCTCCCAAACGACTCTGTGCTCCCGAACGACACCGTGTTCCCCGACAACACCCGGCTCTCAGAAAACGCCCTGATCTCCGGCGGCACCGTGATCACCATTCGCGACCTGCAACTCAAGACCATGAACGAAGCCGAAGCCATCCTCGCCTCCGGCACATGGCAACCCCGAGTGCTACCGAGCCGCGCCTTCAAAGACGCCAAACGCTCCCGCGACACCCCCGAACAGAAAAGCCAGTGGATCGTGGTGAACGTCTGCTTCCCCGTCGGCGAGCCACGCGACGTACTCGTCACAACATTCCCACCATCCGAACTCTCCCCGGAGATGCGCCGAGACATCCAGGACGGCAGGCCACCATACGAGTACCCGACCGGGGAATGCGTGGAAGGAAAAGACAGCATCGACCTGTCGAACCCTCCGGCCTAACCTCGACCGCCCGCACCGCGGGGCCCTCACCGATCGACGAAGGCCCCGCGGACGCGGCTAATGGCGCCCGGTTCTCCACACGCCCGGTTCCGTTACCGCGGTTCAGTAGATCCGGCGACCGGACACAGTGAACGAAAGAGGACTGAAATGACACCGAAGAAGACTCTCCGCACCGCCACCGCTTCAGCAACTGCCGCTGCGCTGTCAATGCTCCTCATCGCCTGCGACAACTCGGCCCCGGAACCTCGAGAGCCCGCCGACACAAGCTACGGCGCTGACTCTTCGCCGTCCCCCGTCGAGCCTCCGGCAGGTGCCACCCTGCTCCCAAGCGACATCGCGCTCCCAAACGACTCTGTGCTCCCGAACGACACCGTGTTCCCAGACAACACCAGGCTCTCAGAAAACGCCCTGATCTCCGGCGGCACCGTGATCACCATTCGCGACCTGCAACTCAAGACCATGAACGAAGCCGAAGCCATCCTCGCCTCCGGCACATGGCAACCCCGAGTGCTACCGAGCCGCGCCTTCAAAGACGCCAAACGCTCCCGCGACACCCCCGAACAGAAAAGCCAGTGGATCGTGGTGAACGTCTGCTTCCCCGTCGGCGAGCCACGCGACGTACTCGTCACAACATTCCCACCATCCGAACTCTCCCCGGAGATGCGCCGAGACATCCAGGACGGCAGGCCACCATACGAGTACCCGACCGGGGAATGCGTGGAAGGAAAAGACAGCATCGACCTGTCGCACCCGCCGGCCTAAACAGACCGCCCGTACCGCGGGGCCCTCAGCGAGCGGCGAAGGCCTCGCGGACGCGGTCGGCGTCGAGTCCGTAATCCTCGAGCGCATAGCGGTGCTGCGGGCGGCGATCGCCCGATTTCGACTCCTCGTCGAGGGCCGACATCGCGGCGCGCGCCTCCGGCGAGGGCTCGGTGCCCAGGGCCGCGTACACCCGGTCGACCACGCCGTGCGGGTCGGAGCGCAGGTCGGCGAAATCGACGTCCACGAACTGCGCGGGATCGTACTTCGCCCGGGCCGCGGAGAACTCGCGCAGTCCGCGCGACCACAGCTCCAACTGCGTGGCACCGATCCGCTCGGGCGTGAAGACCGTCGACTGGCCCTCCGTAGCGTGCTCGGCAAGGCTGCACATGGAGCCGATGATGGTCTCCGGCGCCCGGTGCGTCTGCACGACGAGGGCATCCGGGTAGACGGCCATCAGCGCGTCGAGCGCGAACAGGTGGCTCGGGTTCTTCAGCACCCAGCGCTTACCCGGATCGTTGAGGCCGATCAGCTGCAGATTGCGCTTGTGCCGGGCGTAAGCCGGGGTCCAATCCTGCTTTGCCAGCCACGTCGAGTAGGTCGGTAGGTAGGCCATCGACTCGTACGAGATCGACATGAGCGACTGGCGCAGCAACTGCCAGCACTCCTCCACCTCGCCCGCGCTCATGTAGTGCAGACCCATGAACTCCGGGTTCTGCACATGGTGCTGCGCCAACCCGGCCTCGATCTGCTGGTACACGGGGTTGTCGGCCCAGGTCTCCCGGGGCGGGCGCGGCTGCGGGAACTCGGTCAGCCACATCTCCAGGCCCTGGTGGCCCGGGTCGGCGGCGAGCAGCCGGTGCAGCGCCGTGGTCCCGGTCCGCGGCAGACCGGTGACGAACACCGGGCGGGTGATCTCCACCTGCTCGTACCCGGGATTGGCCCGCCAGCCCGCTTCGCTCAGCAGCCGGGCGATCAGCGCACCCCGCAGGAAGTAGCGGTTCATCTTGCTGCCGGCCTCGGTGAGCCCGGCCTCGCTCTTGTAGGAGTCGAGCAGGACCCGCAGCCCTTCCAGGTAGCCGTCGTCGCCGAAGTCGTCCAGACCCACGGTGCGCGCGGCCGAGGCGTGCAGATCCTCCACCGTGCCCACCACCCTCGGCTCGCCGCCGCCCTGCTGGTCAGACATGGTATTCGCCGCAGTTCACGTCGACGGTCTGCCCGGTCACCGAGCGGGCCATCTCCGAAGCCAGGAAGACCACCACGTCGGCGATCTCGTCCGGCTCGGGCAGCCGCTTCAGGTCGCTGGCGGCGGCAGTCTGCTCGTACACCTGCTCCACGGTGATGCCGTACTTCTCGGCGACCTGCCCGAAGTACCACTTGAGCTGGTCGTCCCAGATGTAACCCGGGGCGACGCTGTTGACCCGGATGCCCTGCCCGCCGAGCTCGGTCGCCAGCGTCTGCGACATCGCCAGCGCCGCCGACTTGGCGATCTTGTAGCTGCCGTAGCGGGGATCGGAGTGCCGGATCACCATGGAGCTCAGATTCACCACCGCGCCCGCGGACTCGGCCAGTGCCGGGGTGAAGGCCCGGATCACCCGGAGCGTACCCAGCACCGTCAGATCCAGGCTCGACGAGATCTGCTCGAAGTCGGTGCGCCCCAGCGGCTTCATCGACGGGATCGCGAAGGCGTTGTTCACCAGCGCATCGACCCGGCCGAACTCGGCCACGGCCGCGGCGGCCAGGGCCTCGACCGCGGCATCATCGGTGATGTCGGTGGGGACGACGAGGGCGGCGGCGCCGAGCGCGCGGACCTCCTCGGCCACCGACTCGAGCCGCTCGACGGTGCGCGCGGCCAGCACCACCGACGCACCCTGGGCCGCACTGCGCAGGCAGATCGCCCGGCCCAGCCCGGGGCCGACGCCGGAGACGACGACCACCTTGTCTTGCAGCATTCCGCTCATCCGAGCATCCTCTCGGCGAAACCGCGTCGGCGCGCGTCGATCCGCGCGGCCCAGCCGGCCGCGTCGATCCGGTTGTGGTCGTAGTACGGCAGCGCGGCCGGCACGTCGGCCACGTTCATCACCTCGGCCCGCGGCCCGAGTTCGGGGCCCACCGGCTCGTCGGTGCGTTGCCAGCGGAACTGCAGGATGCCGCGGCGGCGGCCGGTGGTCTCCACCCAGTTCGCGACGCCGGGATCCTGTTCGGCGATCACCATCCGGATCATCCCGTCCGGATCATGTTGCGCCTGAACCGAATTCAGGCTCGTCTGGTGGTGGACGTAGTCGAGCGAGATGTACCAGAGGCTGCCCAGCTGGAAGCCCTGGTACGGCGCCGCCGACACCGGGACGGTGACGACCATCGCCTCATCCGGGCCCAGCCGGAAGTGACCCACCGAGGAGTATTGGGTGCTCAGCCCGCCGGGCGTGCGGCGCGGCGGGGTGAAGGTGTTCACCGGCTCGTCCAGGTAGAACCACTTCGGGAAGTTCAGCCAGGTGTGGATCCGCGAGGTCAGCAGCTTGGCCGCGACCTCGTACTGCCGCGCCGCGCGCGCCATGTCCAGCGGGCGGGAGGGCTCGTCGCGGGTGTCGAGCCGCTGCACGGTGACCGTGCCCTTGCGCTCGGCGGTCCAGTCGCCGTAGACCTCGCGGATGGCGAGCATCGAGGCGCCGTCGCCCAGCACGAAGTAATTCGCCGGCGGGTCCGCGATCTCCGGCCCGAAGGTCAGCTCGTAGCTCCCGTCGGGACCGATCGTCAGTCGCCGGTCGTCGAAGGCGTCGTCGCCACCGGGTACCTCCGACGGCGTGTAGTCGCCGCGCAGCACCTGGAAACTCAGGTCGACGGTGCTGCCGCGCACCCCGCGCACCAGGTAGGTCCCCTCCGGCACCACGTCCGCGTGGTAGTAGAGCGTGTCCGGATTGTCCAGGCCCATCTTGGTATACGGACCCGTGGAGGTGTGCAGCACCGGGTGCACCTTGTCGTGCGTGCGCGACTGCTTCAGCACCGCCGCGATGCTGCCGGCCAGGTAGTCGTAGCCCTCGGCCAGGTCGGCGTCGGTCTCCGCGAAGTCGACGCCCGCGATCAGCTCCTCGGCCGCGGCGACGGCCGCGGTGAACGGCGCCGTGACACGCGCATCCACCCCGGCCGTCTCTCCGCTCACAGCCATTCGTCGCCACCCAGCCAGGTGATGAAATCGTTCAGCTGCTCCTGGGCCGGAGTGACCCGCGGATGCTCGGTGCTCAGATAGCCGCCGCGGTAGAACAGCAGCGGCTTGTCCTGCAAGACCTCGCCGAGGGTCTGCGCGCGGCCCACCACGATGTAGTGGTCGCCCCCGTCGAGCACGTTGTCGACGGTGCACTCCACCCAGGTGAGACTGTGCCGCAGCACCGGCAGCCCCAGTGGCGAGGCATCCCAGGCGACGCCGGCGAACTTGTCGTCGCCCGGCGCCCCGAACTTGGCGCTGACCGGCTGCTGATGATTGGCCAGCACGTTCACCACGAACGAGCCGCGCTTCTCGATGGCCGGCCAACTGCGCGAGGTCTTCATCGGGCAGAAGATCACCAGCGGCGGATCCAGCGACAGCGCCGCGAACGACTGACAGGCGAAGCCGACCGGCTGGTCGGCTCCGCCGTCGTCGGGCGTGGCCATCGTGGTGATGATGGTGACCCCGGTGCAGAACTGGCCCATGGCGGTCCGGAACTGCCGGGAGTCGAACTCCGAGGTGCCGTACGGCGACTGCGGGGTCACCGGCATCAGCCCTTCAGTCCGATGGTGAAGTCGTGACCCCACAGGCTCACGGCCGTGGACTCGCGTGCCACCCAGTCGTCGTCGTCCACTTGCCTTCCCTCGCAACCGAATTCCACATCGAAGCCGCCGGGCGTCTTCATGTAGAAGCTGAGCATCAGGTCGTTGACGTGGCGGCCGAGCGTCGCCGACATCGGCACCTTCTTGCGCAGCGCGCGGTCGTGGGCCAGACCCACGTCGTCGGAGTGCTCCACCTCCACCATCAGGTGGACGATACCGGTGCTGTTCGGAATCGGCAGGAAGGCCAGCGAATGATGCCGCGGATTGCAGCCGAAGAAGCGCAGCCAAGCCGGCTCCTCCCCCTCGGCCCGTCCGACCACCTGCGGGGGCAGGCGCATCGAGTCGCGCAGCCGGAAGCCGAGCACGTCCCGGTAGAAGGCCAGCGCGCGGGCATCGTCGGTCGTGGTTAGCACCACATGTCCCAGACCCTGCTCGCCGGTGACGAACTTGTGGCCGTACGGGCTGACGATGCGGCGGTGCTGCAGCGCCACCCCGTGGAAGGCCTCCAGGACGTTGCCGTCCGGATCGGCGAAGACGATCAGCTCGTCGACTGCACGATCGGCCTTCTCCTCCGCCGTGCCCTCACGGAACTCGACGCCCGCACCGGTCAGCCGGTCCCGGACCTCCTGCAGCCCCGCGGCGTTGGCGCACTCCCACCCCGAGGCCGCGAGGTGATCGCGGTCGGACGGGACGATGATGAGCCGGGCGGGGAAATCGTCCATCCGCAGGTACAGGGCACCCGGGATGGATCCCTTGCCCTCCACCATGCCGAGGACCTTCAGGCCGTACTCGCGCCACGCGTTCATGTCGGTGGCGTCGATCCGCATGTACCCCAGGGAGCGGATGGGGCTGGTGTCGTTGTCGTTCATCGTCACACCATCGTGTCGCCGATGGGCAGCCCGAACTCACCGTTGCCGAAGGCCACATAGGCGCGCTCGGGGTCGTT
>CAZEOP010000021.1:0-26295 GCA_964513715.1 uncultured Gordonia sp. | reverse complement strand
CTTCAAGGCCAACCAGGAGAAGCTGATCTCCGGCGACATCATCAAGGTGGCTGAAATCGTCCGCGACCTGTGGCGTCGCGAGCAGGACCGCGGTCTGTCGGCCGGCGAGAAGCGCATGCTGACCCGCGCCCGTCGCGTGCTGGTGGACGAGCTGTCGCTGGCGCAGGACACCGATACCGAGCGCGCCGACAGCATCCTGGACGAGATCCTGGCTGCAGCGTCCTGACTGACGCACCCGGATTCACCGTGGCCGACGGCTCCACCGTCGCCCTGATCCCCGCCGCGGGACAGGGCACCCGGCTCGGGCTGGAACGTCCCAAGGCGCTCGTCGAACTGGCCGGCCGCACGCTGCTGCAACGCAGCGTTGCGGCCGCGCTGGCATCCGGGGTGGTCGACCGGGTGATCGTGATGGCGCCCGCCGAACTGGTCGACGAGGTGGCCGCCGCCCTGCCGGAGGTGACCGTGGTGGCCGGCGGCGCCGAGCGCAGCGATTCCGTTCGCGCAGGCCTGGCGGCCTGCCCGGAAGCCGGACTGGTGCTGGTGCACGACGCCGCCCGCTGCCTCACCCCGCCCGCGCTCTTCGCCGCGGTCGTCGCCGCGCTGCGCGGCGGTGCCGTGGCGGTGGTGCCCGGACTGCCGGTGGCCGACACCCTCAAACGCGTCGACGCCTCGTCGCACGTCGTCGACACTCCCGAACGTGCCGCCTTGCGCGCCGTGCAGACGCCGCAGGGCTTCGACGCCCAGGTGCTGCGCCGGGCGCACGCCGCCGGCGGCGATGCCACCGACGATGCCGGCCTGGTGGAACAGCTGGGGCTGCCGGTCGCGGTGGTGCCCGGTGACCCGATGGCACTGAAGATCACCACGCCGTTCGACCTGACGCTGGCCGAACATCTTGTGGCAGAAGGGAACTGAAGATGAGAGTGGGAATCGGCACCGACGTGCACCGGATAGAGCCGGGGCGCGAGTGCTGGATGGTGGGGCTGCTCTTCGACGGCGAAGACGGAGCCGCCGGCCACTCCGACGGTGATGTGGGCGTGCACGCCCTGTGCGATGCCCTGCTCTCGGCCGCCGGCCTGGGCGATCTGGGTTCGGTGTTCGGCGTCGACCGTCCCGAGGCGGCCGGCATCACCGGCGCGCAGATGCTGACCCACGTCGCCGAACTCCTGCGCGCCGAGGGCTTGGTTCCGGTCAACGGTGCGGTGCAGGTGATCGGCAACCGGCCCAAGATCGGGCCGCGCCGCGCCGAGGCCGTCGCCCTGCTCTCCGAACTGCTCGGTGCCCCCGTCTCGGTCACCGCCACCACCACCGACGGTCTGGGCCTGACCGGCCGCGGAGAGGGCATCGCAGCGGTGGCCACGGCACTGGTCGCGCTCAAGTAGAATCGCAGGTCGTGACTCTTCGCCTGTACGACACCGCGGCCCGCGAAATCCGCGACTTCGTCCCGCTGCGCCCGGGTACCGCCACGGTGTACCTGTGCGGCGCCACCGTGCAGGGCATCCCGCACATCGGCCACGTCCGCTCCGGCATCGCCTTCGACGTCCTGCGTCGCTGGCTGGCCTCGGCCGATCGCGACGGCGGCCCGCTCGACGTCCTCTTCGTCCGCAACGTCACCGACATCGACGACAAGATCCTGCGCAAGGCCGACGAGCACGGCCGCCCGTGGTGGGAGTGGGCCGCCACCCACGAGCGCGCCTTCACCGACGCCTACGACGCCCTCGGCGTGCTCCCGCCGTCCGGCGAACCGCGTGCCACGGGCTTCGTGACCCAGATGGTCGAGTACATGCAGCGGCTGATCGACCGCGGCCACGCCTACGCCGCCGACGGCGACGTCTACTTCGACGTGCAGTCGCTGCCCAGCTACGGGGCGCTGTCCGGACACAAGCTCGACGACGTGCACCAGGGCGAGAGCGCGGCCACCGGCAAACGCGATCCGCGCGACTTCACCTTGTGGAAGTCGGCTAAGCCCGGCGAGCCGTCGTGGCCCACCCCGTGGGGTCCGGGCCGCCCCGGCTGGCACCTGGAGTGCTCTGCCATGGCTACCTCGCTACTCGGCCCCGAGTTCGATATCCATTGCGGCGGAATGGATCTGGTGTTCCCGCACCACGAGAACGAGATCGCCCAGAGTCATGGCGCCGGCGACGGCTTCGCCAGGTACTGGCTGCACAACGGCTGGGTCACCATGAGTGGCGAGAAGATGAGCAAATCGCTCGGCAACGTCGTCGCCATCCCGGAGATGCTCAAGAAGGTCCGTCCGGTGGAGCTGCGCTACTACCTCGGCAGCGCGCACTACCGGTCCCAGCTGGAGTACTCCGACGACGCCCTGCACGAGGCGGCCACCGGCTACCGGCGCATCGAATCGTTTGTCCAGCGTGTCGCCGAACACGCGGCTCAGACGGCGGGCGGCGGCGTCGAAATCGGCCGTGTCTCAGCCGAATTCGCGGCCGCGCTCGACGACGACCTCGGCGTCCCCGCGGCGCTGGCCGTGGTGCACAACACCGTGCGCGAGGGCAATACCGCGCTCGATGCGGGCGAGTACGCCCGGGCCGCTGAACTGGCCGCACAGGTGCGGGGGATGACCGCGATCCTGGGCACCGACCCGCTCGACCCACACTGGAACACCGCCGCGGCCGACGATGTCGCGGCCACCGCGGCACTCGACGTGCTGATCGGCGCCGAACTGGAGCGCCGCGCCGCCGCGCGCGCCGCGAAGGACTGGACCGCGGCCGACGAAGTCCGTGACCGGCTCAATGCCGCCGGCGTGGAAGTGACCGACACCCCCGACGGCGCGAAATGGGCGCTGCGACAAAAGGATTCCTGACATGGCCGGCAACTCCAAGCGCAAGGGTGCGATCCGCAAGGACGGCACCAAGAAGGGGCAGGTCGTCGGCTCCGGCGGTCAGCGCCGCCGCGGCCTCGAGGCCCGCGGGGCCACCCCCAAGGCCGTCGACCGCACCTACCATCCGGCGCACAAGAAGGCGAAGGCCGCCGCGAAGGCGAAGGCCGTCGCCGGCCGGCACACCCGCAAGGACGACGGGCCCGAGTATGTGGTGGGTCGCAACCCGGTGGTCGAGTGCCTGCGCGCCGGCGTCCCGGCCACGGCGCTGTATGTGATGACCACCATCGATGCCGACGACCGGGTCCGCGAGGCCGTCGCCGCCGCCGGCGACAAGGGCATCGCGATCCTCGAGGCGAGCAAGCCCGAACTGGACCGCATCGCCGTCAACGGCCTGCACCAGGGTCTGGCGCTGCAGGTGCCCGAGTACACCTACACCCACCCCGACGATCTGCTGGCCGACGCGCTCGCATCGCCGAATCCGCCGCTGCTGGTGGCCCTGGACAACATCACCGATCCGCGCAACCTGGGCGCGGTGATCCGCAGTGTCGCGGCCTTCGGCGGGCACGGCGTGCTGATCCCGTCGCGCCGCAGCGCCAGCGTCACCGCCGTCGCCTGGCGTACTTCCGCCGGCGCCGCGGCCCGGCTGCCCGTCGCCCAGGCCCCCAACCTCACCCGCACCCTGGTCGACTGGGCCAAGGCCGGCTGCCAGATCGTCGGCCTGGACGCCGACGGCGACGTGACGCTGGACTCGTACGACGGCACCGGTCCGACCGTGGTGGTCGTGGGTTCGGAGGGCAAGGGCCTCTCGCGCCTGGTCCGCGAGACCTGCGATTCGATCCTGTCGATCCCGATGGCCGGGAACGTGGAGAGCCTCAACGCCTCGGTCGCCGCGGGCGTGGTGCTCGCCGAATTCGCCCGCCAGCGCCGTATCGCCGACTGAGGGCGTACCGGCCGGGCGTATCGCCGACCGGGCCGGACCGGCGGAGCGAAGCGCTACCCGGTCCGGGTGATGCTTGCGGACCCGGTGCGGCCGGCCCGGGATCGTCCGGCGCGGGAGCGTCGTGCCTGGGTCAGCGCATCCGCCGACAGCACCAGCAGCGCCACCCAGACGATGCCGAAGCCGATCCACCGTGCTCGCGTCACGTCCTCGTGCAGCAGCGTCACCGCCAGGATCAGCTGCACCACCGGGGTGATGAACTGGATCAGACCCACGGTGACCAGCGGGATCCGGCGCGCGGCCGCCGCGAACAAGAGCAACGGCACCGCGGTGGCCACGCCCGTGCCGATCAGCAGACCGGTGTGCACCGGGCCGTGCCGCCCGAAGTCGAGCCCCGGTCCGAGCGCCACCACCGCCAGGATCACCGCCGCCGCGGGCAGCAGGATCAGGGTCTCCGCGGTCAGCGAGTGCAACGCCGGCAGCGCGCCGCCGACCTTGTTCTTCACCAGGCCGTAGAGCGCGAACGACGTGGCCAGGGTCAGCGCGGTCCACGGGAACGAGCCGCCCGCCACCGCCAGGAATACCGCCGCCACGGTGCCGATGCCCACGGCGAGCCACTGCAACGGCCGCAGTCGTTCGGCCAGCACCACCACACCCAGGGCCACGGTGACCAGCGGATTGAGGAAGTAGCCGAGCGCGGCGTCGCTGGTGTGCCCGGACGTGACCGCGGCGATGTACACCACCCAGTTGATCGCGATCAGCACGGCGGCCACCGCCACCCCGGCCAGCAGTCTGCGCCGGCGCAACAACGGCGGCAGCCACGACCAGTCACGCAGCACCGCCAGCGCGATCAGGCAGAACAGGGCGCTCCAGACGATGCGGTTGGCCAGGATCTCCCACGGTCCGGTCGGCCGCAGAGCGTCGAAGTACAGGGGGAACAGGCCCCAGATGCCGTAGGCCGCGAAACCGGCGACCAGACCCGCGGTGGCGGTGGAGGTGTTCCTCATCGGGCGCGGACGTTCACGCCGGCTGCGCTCAGAGCGCTGCGGACAGCGCGTGCGTGTTCTACCGCGCCGGGGGTGTCGCCGTGCAGGCAGATGGAGTCGGCGTGCACGGCGATGGGCGTGCCGTCCACGGCCAGGATCTGACCGGTGGTGGCCAGTGCGACCACCCGCTCGGCCACGGACCGGGTGTCGGTGAGCACCGCGCCCTCGCTGGTGCGCGGAACCAGGGTGCCTTCGGGCGTGTAGGCGCGGTCCGCGAAGGCCTCGGTGAGCACCGGGATCCCGCGCTCGGCGGCCAACTCGAGCGAGAGTGAACCGGGCAGACCCATCAGCGGCAGCCCGGCGTCGGCCACCGCCGTCACCACGGCGTCGGCCTGCTGGGGGTGGGCGACGATGGCGTTGTACAGCGCGCCGTGCGGTTTCACATAGTCCACGGTGCCGCCCACCGAGCGGGCGATCGCGGTCAGCGCGCCGATCTGGAATAGCACGTCGGCGATGAGATCGTCGGGGGATATCTCCATGAACCGGCGACCGAAGCCCTCGCGGTCCGGATATGAGACCTGCGCGCCGATGCGGACGCCGGCGGCGACGGCCTGCGCGCAGGTGGCGCGCAGCAGCGTGGGCGTGCCGGCGTGGAAGCCGCAGGCGATGTTCGCGCTGGAGACCAGCGTGACCATGGCAGCGTCGTCGCCCACGCCCTCACCAAGATCGGCGTTGAGGTCGACGGCGCGGACGGACATGACCCCATGGTAGGTGCCGCGGTGCCGGCGCGATCAGGCTGTCGTTCGGGAGTTGTTGGCATATACGAGGGGTCCGTGGACGCTATGTCCACGGACCCCTCGTATATGCCGGTAACTCGGGCGCCGACCGGATTATCCGGCGGTCACGATGCCCAGGCTGGGGAAGAAGAAGCAGGTGGCATCGCCCTTCTGCACGGTGCCGTACATGGCCGCGAGCGTGGTGCCCGCGCCGGTGTCGACCAGGGCGCCGCGCACGCCGGCCTGGGGGACCTTGTTCAGCGCCTCGCGGATCGCGGCGAGCACGATGCCGGAGGCGTCGAGGCCGGTGGACTCCTTGATCCGCTTCTTCGCGGCGTCGACGATCGTGTCGGTGATGCCGCCCATCGGGTCGCCGAGGCTGCCCTTGAAGGTGTTGACGTTGAACCACGCCACCTGCATGCCGCTCTTGCTCGCGGAGTCGTTCACGACGCCGACCGGGACGAAGCCGAACAGCACCTCGCCCTTCTTGACCAGGTTGAGGTCGAGGATGCCGGGGACGCTCAGGTCGCCGGCCAACGGGGTCATCGGGCCGGCGATCGCACCGCCGACGGCCGGGGTGAAGGTGAAGTCGGTGCACAGGCCGGCGGTCGGCGTGAAGGGCGTGATGCCCAGCGACTTGAGGACGGCGTTGGCGGCCTCGATGCCGTCGATCACGTCGGCGGCATCGGTCGGCTCGATGGCATCCAGGGCCCGCTTGGCGGCCAGCGATTCGGCGTCGGCGGCCTGAGCATCGGACGTTGCGGGTGCGGCGGCGGCGCGCGGGGCGGTCGCGACGGCACCGGTCACCAGCAGGGTGGAGGCGGCCGCAGCGACGGCGAAGCGGCGGAACAGGGTGGCATTCATTCGATTCTCCTGCGGGGTGAGGGTGGGGCGACTCTCACTATTGGGTCATAAGTGACTCAAGTTGCCAGTGGGGTCAATCGGATCGTGACCGAAGCGTGTGCGGTTCGTCGCCGTATTCGGTGCCCGACCGGGTCGTCGCGGGCGCCCGAGTCTTCGGCGAGCGTGCCGTACTTCGGTGATCGCCCTTCGGCGGCGCTCAGGAGCCGCGCAGTCGAGATCATGGTCTCGACTGCGCTCGACCAGCGGGCAGGGCTTGGCCAGGGGCGGGGTTCGAGCAGGAGGCAGGGCTCGACCAGGGGGCGGGGCTCGAGCAGCGTGCAGGGCTCGACCAGGGCGGGGCTCGACCAGGGCGGGGCTCGACCAGGGGGCAGGGCTCGGCCAGGGGGCGGGGCGCAGGGGACAGGCGAGCGGCGACGGGGCGATCCCCGCGCTGCGCCGCGGTGCGTCCCGCGGCTAGGGTCATTGGTCATGGCATTGATGGACACCGTCGTCGAAACCACCGACGGCAAGGTCGACGGAATCTTCGGCAAGGGATCGCGCCGCGGCACCCTCGCCTGGCTGGGCATTCCGTACGCGGCGCCGCCCGTCGGACCGCTGCGGCTGCGCGCCCCGCAGCCGGTGGAGCCGTGGGACGAGGTGCTGGAGTGCCACGAGTACGGCAACACTCCCATGCAGGCCAAGTTCTTCACGGCCCGCATGGACGGCGGCTATCAGCCGCGCAGCGAAGACTGCCTCACCGTGAACGTCTTCTCCCCGGCCACCGTCTCGCAGGTGCCGCGCCCGGTGATGGTCTTCAACTACGGCGGCGCCTACATCCTGGGCGGCTCGTCCACCCCCATCTACGACGGCTCGTTCCTGGCCCGCGCGCGCGACGTGATCGTGGTGACTGTCAACTACCGGTTCGGCCCGTTCGGCTTCCTCGACCTGTCCGAGTACTCCACTCCCGAGCGGCCGTTCGACGTCAACTGCGGGCTGCGCGACATGGTGGCCGGCCTGGAATGGGTGCAGCGCAACATCGCGGCCTTCGGCGGCGACCCGGAGCGGGTGACGGTCTTCGGCGAGAGCGCCGGCGGCTCGGCGGTGCTGACCCTGCTGTCCACGCCGGCGGCGCAGGGCCTGTTCACCCGGGCCATCGCGCAGAGCCCGGCCGCCGACCTGGTGGTGCACAAGGACTCGGCGAGCCTGCTGGCCGACGAGTTTCTGCGGCAGGTGCGCGACCCGTCCCGCCGGGCCGGGGTGGAGCGCATCGAGCCCAAGTTCACCCCCGAGCAGGCCGTCGAGATCATCGACGGGGCCGACGCCCATCACCTGCTGAAGGCCGGCGACCGGATCCTCGGCTTCGCCCGCACGGCGCAGCTGTCTGATCCGATGCCGTTCGCCCCGACCGTCGACGGCGACTACCTGCCGCAGGCTCCGGTCGCTGCCGCGCGGGCGGGAAAGACGCACCGCGTTCCGCTGATCGCCGGCAGCAACCTGGACGAGGGCGAGCTGTTCGCCCGCTTCTGGAGCATCCTGCCCGACTCCACGGCGCTGATGGTGGGCGTGCACGATCCCGAGGTGCGCGAGGAGTTGACCCGGCTGTACCCGGGCACCCGCGACGAGGTGCGGCTGGCCGCCGATGCGGTCTTCTGGATCCCCACGACGATCTTCGCCGAGAACCACGCCAAGCACTCGCCGACCTACTTGTACCGGTACGACTACGCGCCGCGGCCGCTGAAGGCGACGGGCATCGGCGCCACCCACGCCACCGACCTGTTCCCAGTCTTCGGCATGTACCGGCACCCGATCGGGATCGGCCTGGCGCTGGGCGGCAGCTGGGTGTCGACCAAGCGGATCACCAGCACCGTGCAGTCGCTGTGGACGTGGTTCGCGCGCACCGGCGTGCCCTCGGAGTCGTGGCCGCAGTACACGCACGACGATCGGCGGGTAATGATCCTGGATCATCCGACCCGGGTGGAGAATGATCCCGACGGTGCCCGTCGCGCCGCCTGGGAACGCGTCCACCTGCAGTTGCGGAGAGAATGACATGTCGCCTCGAATCATCCGTCGCCCGGGGCGGGGCCGCCGTCGAGCCGGGGCCCTGCTGTGCGGAGCGGTGCTGCTGTCCGCGTGCGGGACGCAGGCGGCCGTCGGACCGGCCGATGCGGGGCCGACGTCGCACACCGCCGCCGCGTCGAGCTCGACCGCGGTGAAGTCCACCACCGGTCAGACTCCGGTGAGCGGCTCGAGCGGCTCGAGCCTGATCCCGCCGAGCGTGCCGCCGCCTTACATCGACTACGTCGAATGGGTGCAGACGGGCGTCGGTCCGAGCCTGCAGATCCATCCCACGCCGGCCGGGCGCCGCGTGATCGGCGGCGACGCCGACGATGTGGCCTGGCGCGAGGTGTTGGCGCTGGCCCCCGACGGCGACACCCCGGGCATGCGCATGCAGTTCGACTGCCACTGGGTCTTTGCCCGCATGGTGGAGCCGGACAAGCCGAGCTGGAACCTCGAGCCCGGCCGCCCCGTGGTCTCCGAGCAGGAGATGATCGCCACCCGCTGCAACCCCGGTTTCTCCGAGGAGTGATCCGGGTCGTGGGGCGAGCGTCGTCGTGCGCGCTCCAACTGTGACGTAGAAACCCGGCGGCGCCGGGGACCGTGCTTGTTTTCGCAGGACAGCGGTAGTGGCCCGCTGTCGTACGTCACGGTTGGAGCGGGGTCAGGTGCGGGCGCGCAGACCCACGGCGCGGCAGATCAGGTAGATCACGAACGAGATGGTGGTGACCACCACCGAGACCGGCAGCTCCGGGGCCAGCGACAGGATCAGGCCGCCGACCGCGGCGACCTCGGCGAACGCCACCGACAGCACCACCTGGCGCAGCGGGGAGGCGGTCAGCCGGACGGCCGCGGCGGCCGGGGTGATCAGCAGCGACATCACCAGCAGCGCGCCGATGATCTGCACGCCCTGGGCGGCGGCCAGACCGACCAGCACGGCGAAGACCACCGACAGTCCGCGCATCGGAACGCCCGCCGCCGTCGCGACCCGGGGATCCAAGCTGGCGAACAGCAGCGGCCGGTAGATCACCGCGAGCACCGCGATCACCACCGCCGCGGTGATCGCCACCGCCAGCAGGCCGCTGCCGCCTACGCTCACCACCTGGCCGGTCAGCAGCGCGAAGCCGGTGCCCGCGCGTCCGTACAGGTGCAGGAAGAGCACGCCCAGGCCGAGCCCGAAGGCCATCACCACGCCGATCACCGAGTCGCGCTCGCGCGCCCGGTTGCCCAGCCAGCCGAAGACCGCGGCGGCCAGCACCGCGCCGATGACCCCGCCGGCCTGCACGCTGACCCCGGCCAGCAGGGCCGCGGCCGCGCCGGTGAACGACAGCTCCGCCGCGCCGTGCACCGCGAAGCTCATCTGCCGGGCGACGATCATCGGTCCGAGCAGTCCGCCGATCAGTCCGAGCAGTGCCAGCGCCAGCAACGACTGCTGCACGAAGGTGCGGCTCAGCAGATCGCCGGTCTGCGAGAAGTTCCAGAAATCCGAGACGGTGATCGACGCGGCGAGTGTCATGACGCGCCCCCGCTCCGGCCGGGATGCTCGGGATAAGGGTGGTCGTCGCAATGGTGATGCTCGCCGTCGCCGCCGATCACCACCAGGCGCCCGCCCACCTGCGCCACGTCTACCCGGCTGCCGTACAGCTCGGACAGCGTCGCCGAGTTCATCACCTCGTCCACGGTGCCGATCCGGAAGCGGCCGTCCACCAGGTACAGCACCCGGTCGACGAAGGGCAGCACCGGATTGATCTCGTGCGTCACGAACAGGATCGACGTGGACCGCCGGCGGCGCCGGGCGTCGAGCAGATCGACGACGACCCGCTGGTTGCGCAGGTCCAGGCTGGCCAGCGGCTCGTCGCACAGCAGCACGGCCGGATCGTTGGTGAGCGCCTGCGCCACCCGCAGCCGCTGCTGTTCGCCTCCGGAGAGCAGCCCGAAGGGTCTGTCGGCGAAGTCGCGCCCGCCCACCTCGGCGACTGCGGCGTCGACCAGATAGCGTCGCCGCCGGCGCCCGCGCAGTCCGATGCCCCACGAGGTGCCGTCGACGCCGAAGCCGACCAGGTCGCGGCCGCGCAGGGCCATGGTGTCCGAGTCGTCGGCGTGCTGCTGCGGGACGTAGCCCAGCGGTCCGTTCACACGCAGCGTGCCGCCGTCGAGCCGAACCTGGCCGAGAATCGCGCGCAGCAGCGAGGTCTTGCCCGAGCCGTTGGGTCCGAGGATGGCCAGGAACTCGCCCGGGCGCACGTCCAGGGTGAGATCGCGCCAGAGCGTCCGGTCGCCGATGGTCAGGGTGGCGCCGGAGAACTCGATCACCGGGCGCGGCGTCATGAAGCCAGAGCCCGCTCCAGCTGGCCGATCTGGCCGGACTGCCAGGCCAGGAAGTCGGTGGTGCCGGCCGGCATCGACTCGGTCAGTTCCACCACCGGCACCGAGGAGCGCTGGGCGATCTGCTTGACGGTCTGGGTGGCCGGGTCCACGGACTGCACGTTGTAGATCAGCGCTTTCGCCTCGTGCTTCTGCAGCAGATCGGTGAACTTGGCGACGTCGGCGGCCGACGGCGACTGCCCGTTCTCGACGGCGTCGGTGAAGGCCGCCGGGGCGATGTCGACCAGACCGGCCTCGCTCAGCAGGTAGACCGCGAGCGGCTCGGTGGAGGCCACCTTCGCGCCCTCGTGCGTCTTTTTGATGGTCGCGAGCCGGTCGCGCAGGCCCGCGATGCCCTCGTTGAAGGTCGCGGCGTTGGCGTGGAAGTACTGCGCGTTGGCGGGGGAGACCTCGGCCAGCGCGTCGGCCGTCTTGTCGGCGACCTGCCCGACGAGGGCGAGGTCGTAGAAGACGTGCTCGTTGGCCCCGTGCGCGTGGTCGTGGCCCTCGTGGTCGCCGGCGTCGTGGTCGTCGGCGTCGGCGTCGTGGTCGTCGGCGCCGCCGGGCAGCAGGGAGCTGGCGTTGACCCGCAGGGCGCGCGAGCCCTGCGCCGCGGTCTCGACGTAGGCGTCGTAGTGGCCGCCGTTGAAGACCAGCACGTCGGCGTCCTTGATCGCGGCGGTGTCGGCCATCGACGGCTCGAACTCGTGCGGATCGGCGCCGGGCGAGTTGAACAGCGAGGTCACCTCTGCGTGCTCGCCGGCGACGGCGCGGGCCACCGACCCCCACACGTCGGTGGAGGCGACCACCGTCGGGTGATCGGTCTGCGCCGGCCCGCCGTCGTCGGCGGAACAGGCGACGGCGGCGAAACCGGTCGCGGCGACCAGCGCGGCCGCCGCGAAGCGGCGCAGGGAGGAGGCCATGGGGTACACCTTCGCAGTAATGACAATCGTTATCGACAGCAGTTTACGGACGATCCCCGATGGTCACTAATGGTGATCCGCGCATGAATCGGCGAGCACGGCTCGGCAACTCGACGCCGATCCAGGCCCAGACCCGTGGCGTCGAAGCGACTCCCCGCAGTCAATGGAAGTGGGCTTCGACAGGGGTGGTCCCTGAGCCCCGTCGAAGGGTGGTTCCTGAGCCCCGTCGAAGGGTGGTTCCTGAGCTCCGTCGAAGGGCCCGGCCGGCGGATCGGGGCCGATGGGCCAGCCGGGTCAGGCGTGCGGGCCGGGGAAGAACGGGACGTAGGTGGGTCGTCGCACATAGTTTCCGGCGGCCCAGGTGATGCCCTCGGGATCGACGGAGAAGTCCGGGAACCGGGCCAGCAACTCGGTCAGCGCCACCCGCGCCTGCATCCGCGCCGCGGCCGCGCCCAGGCAGTGGTGGTGACCGTGGCTGAAGGTCAGCAGATTCCGCGGATCGCGGAGCACGTCCAGCTCGTCGGCGTTCGGCCCGAACTCCTCCGGGTCGCGGTTGGCGGCGCCGTAGCAGAGCAGCACCTTCTTGCCGGCCGGGACGGTGACCGGGCCGCGCGGGGTGTCCTCGTAGGTCACATCGCGGGTGGTGGTGCGCGCCAGGCCCTGCACCGGGGCCGTGAGCCGCAGCAGCTCCTCCACGGCGACCGGGATGCGCGACGGATCGTCGGTCAGCAGCCGGCGCTGTTCGGGGTGGCGGTGCAGCAGTTCCAAGGAGCCGCCGAGCAGTCCGGTGGTGGTGTCGTTGCCGCCGGCCACCATGGTGAAGGTGAACGCCAGGATCGACAGCAGATCGGTATCTGCCAGCCCCGCCGACACCAGCTGCGAGACGGTGTCCTCGCCCGGATGCTCGCGCCGGTGCTCCACCAGCCCGGCGAAGTAGCCGGCCATCTCCGCGGTGGCCGATGCCGCCGAGGTGACGGCGGCGCCCATCCCGCCCGAGGACGTGGCCCCGACGATGGCCTCGGTCCACTCGTCGAACTTGGCGCGGTCGGCCTCCGGGACCCCCAGGTAGTGTGCGACGACCATCGACGGCAGCGGCTTGGCCAGCCGCCCGACGATGTCGGCGGGTTCGCCGGCCGGGGTGGCGGCCAGCTCGTCGAGCCGCTCGCGGACGAAGCGGCGCACGTCCGGCTCCACCGCGACCACCTGGCGCGGGGTGAAGCCCCGGGAGACCAAGCGGCGGAAGGCGGTGTGCTCGGGCGGATCCTGCATCACCAGCGGCGGATGCTCGGCCATCCCGATGGCTTCGATCTCGCCGTAGGTCACGGTCAGGCCCTGCGCGGAGGAGAAGGTCTGCGCGTCCGAGGCGGCGGCCATCACGTCGCGATGCCGGGTCAGCACCCAGTAGTCGCCGTCGGAGTTGTGGTGCACCGGGTCGTGTCGGCGCAGGGCGTCGTACATGCCGAAGGGGTCGGCCCAGTCGTCGCCGCTGCGCAGCGTGTAGACGGGCGCGGGAATCGTTGTCATGTATCGATGGTGCCGCAACCGGGGTCGGGCCGGGTGGCTTCGGCGCACCGAGTTCCGGTGCCGCCTAGGCTGGAGGGATGACCGGTGGCCTGATCCCGCGGCGCATCGCGCTGATCTCGGTGCACACCTCCCCGCTCGCCCAGCCGGGAACCGGGGATGCCGGCGGGATGAACGTGTACGTCTGGCAGACCGCGAAGCGGCTCGCACGCCGGGGCGTGGAGGTGGAGATCTTCACCCGCGCCACGTCGTCGCAGGATGCCCCCGTGGTCGACGCCGCGCCGGGCGTCCGGGTGCGCAACGTGGTCGCCGGGCCGTTCGACGGCCTGGACAAGCGCGACCTGCCCGGCCAGCTGTGCGCCTTCACCGCCCATGTGCTGCGCGCCGAGGCGGATCATCCGCGCGGCTACTACGACCTGATCCACTCGCACTACTGGCTGTCCGGCCAGGTCGGCTTCCTGGCGCGAGACCGGTGGAGTGTGCCGCTGGTGCACACCGCGCACACCCTGGCCGCGGTGAAGAACTCGTCGCTGGCCGGCGGCGACGTGGCCGAACCGATGGGCCGGGTGATCGGCGAGCAGCAGGTAGTGGCCGAGGCCGACCGGCTGATCGCCAACACGGTGGCCGAGTGCGCCGAACTGGTGGAGCTGTACGACGCCGACCCCGCCAAGATCGACGTGGTGATGCCGGGCGTGGATCTGGACTGCTACACCCCCGGCGACAAGGCGGCCGCGCGGGCGGCGCTCGGTCTGCCGGCCGACGACGTGCTGGTGACCTTCGTCGGGCGCATCCAGCCGCTCAAGGCCCCGGACGTGCTGCTGGCCGCGATGGCGCCGCTGCTGCGCGCGGACCCGACCGGCCGGCTGCGGCTGCTGATCGTGGGCGGTCCGTCCGGCAACGGGCTGGAGAAGCCGACCGCATTGGCCGACCTGTCCGCGGACCTGGGCGTCGCCGACCGGGTCACCTTCCTGCCCCCGCAGGCCCCCGCCGACCTGGCGAACGTCTACCGCGCCGCCGACCTGGTGGCCGTGCCCAGCTTCTCGGAGAGCTTCGGGCTGGTGGCCATGGAGGCGCAGGCATGCGGGGCTCCGGTGCTGGCCGCGAACGTCGGCGGCCTCGGCGTGGCCGTCGCCGACGGGCGGACCGGGCGACTGGTGGAGGGGCACCGCATCGAGGACTGGACCGCGGCGCTGAGCGAGCTGTTGGCCGAGCCGGACCGGCTGGCGCGCTACGGCGCGGCCGCCGTCGCCCACGCCGAACGGTTCTCGTGGGAGCACACCGTCGATGCGCTGTTGGCCTCGTACCGGGTGGCGATCGGGGCCTTCGGCACCGACCCGGCCTGGCGCACCCCGCTGACTCTGCGTCGCCGTTCGCGGCGCATGAACCGTCCCAGGAGGACCGTCTGATGAGCACCGCCGCACAGAATCTGTCCGCGCTCGAGGCCGCGCTGACCGAATCGGGCATCGACTATATCCGCAAGGAGTCGGGCCAGGCGCGCGCCGAACACGTCGTGGTGGAACTGCCGGGCGAGCGCAAGCTGCGCACCACGGTGCTGCTGACCGCGGGCGTGCACGGCGTGCGGGTGGAGGCCTTCGTGTGTCGCCGCCCCGACGAGAACCACCTGGAGCTGTACCACTACCTGCTGATCCGCAACCGGCGGATGTACGGCGTGGCCTACACGCTCGACAACATCGGCGACATCTATCTGATCGGCCGGATCTCCGGCGACGCGCTGACCCGCGACGAGGTGGACCGGGTGCTCGGCCAGGTCCTCGAGGCCGCCGACGGTGATTTCAACAAACTGCTGCAGATCGGCTTCCTCACCTCCATCCACCGCGAATGGGCGTGGCGCACCGCGCGCGGAGAGCCGATGCACAACCTCAAGGCCTTCGAGCATCTGATCGACCCCGACAAGCTCCCGGAGATCGGACCGCTGGCCGACGAGGCCCCCGGTGCCTTCGAGGACGCCACGCTCGGCGGCGGCGAGATCGACTGAACCGCTCGTCCGGGCCGCTCGGCGCCGCTGCGGGAATCGGACATAGAGTGTGACCCAGGTTGCACAAACCGTGCCAATCGGCGTTGTTACGATTGGCCCACACTCCACCGACGAAGGATGGTCCATGAGCTTTCGCAATCCCTACGACGACGTCGAGATCCCGAACGTCAGCGTCTACGACTACCTGTTCGGCGACATCGCCGAGGGCGACCTGGACCGCGTCGCCCTGATCGACTCCAAGAGCGGCGCCACCACCACCTACCGCCAGCTCATCGGCCAGATCAACGCGGCCGCCGGAGCCTTCGCCGCGCGCGGTATCGGCGTGGGCGACGTCGTCGCCATCCTGTCGCCGAACATCCCGGCCTTCGCCACCGTCTTCCACGGGATCCTGCGCGCGGGTGCCACCGCCACCACGCTCAACGCGCTGTTCACCGCCAATGAGATCCGCAAGCAGCTGGTCGACTCCAAGGCCGGCACCCTCGTCACCATCTCGATGATGGCGCCGCAGGCCCTCGAGGCCGCGCGCGAGGTCGGCATCGCCGACGAGAACGTGATCATCCTCGACGGCGAGGGCCTGGCCGCCTCCGGTCACCCGAACGCCGCCGAACTGCTCGGCGCGGGTCTGCCCGCCCCCGAGGTCAGCTTCGATCCGGCCACCCACATCGCCGTGCTCCCGTACAGCTCGGGCACCACCGGCAACCCGAAGGGCGTCATGCTCAGCCACCGCAACCTGGTGGCCAATGTGGCGCAGATCGAGCCGCTCAACGGCATGACCCCCGACGACGTGGTGCTCGCCGTCCTCCCGTTCTTCCACATCTACGGCATGACGGTGCTGCTGAACGCGGCGCTCAAGGCTCGCGCCTCGCTGCTGGTGATGCCGCGCTTCGACATGATCGAGTTCCTCGAGGGCGTGCAGCAGCACAAGGTGACCTACGCCTTCATCGCGCCGCCGGTGGCCGTCGCGCTGGCCAAGCACCCGATCGTCGACAAGTACGACCTCTCGTCGATCCACACCATGCTCTCGGGTGCCGCACCGCTCGACGAGGAGCTGGGCAATGCCGTCGCCGCGCGCCTGAACCTCACCATGCTGCAGGGTTTCGGCATGAGCGAGCTGTCGCCGGTCAGCCACATCATCCCGTTCGGCGGCGGCGAGGCGCACCGCGGTGTGCGGGCTCCGCTGTCGTCGGTCGGCTGGGCCGTGCCCAACACCGAGAACCGCATCGTCGACCCGGCCACCGAGCTCGACATCGCCGTCCCGACCGAGGGGGTCTCGGCCGCCGGTGAGCTGTGGGTCAAGGGTCCGAACGTGATGGTCGGCTATCTGAACAACGAGCAGGCCACCGCCGAGACCATCGTCGAGGACGGCTGGCTGCGCACCGGCGACATGGCGACCGTCGACGCCAACGGCTGTGTCACCATCGTCGACCGCCTCAAGGAGCTCATCAAGTACAAGGGCTACCAGGTGCCGCCGGCCGAGCTGGAGGCGCTGCTGCTGACCCACCCGCAGATCGCGGACGTGGCCGTGGTCGGCGCGCACGACGAGGACGGCGAGGAGGTGCCGAAGGCCTTCGTCGTGGCGGCCGAGGGCGCCGAGCTGACCGCCGACGACGTCATGGCCTTCACCGCCGAGCGCGTGGCCCCGTACAAGAAGGTCCGCCAGGTGGAGTTCATCGCCGCGATCCCGAAGTCGGCGTCGGGCAAGATCCTGCGCAAGGATCTGCGTAAATAGCCTGACTCAGTGATTCGGTTTTTGGCCGGTGACCAGCACAAATGTTGGTTACCGGCCTTAACTGTATCCGAGTACAGCGCACTGTGGCAAGATATTGATCATGTCCGGCGAGTTCAGCACCGACGAGTTCCGCGACCTCATGGCGTCGTGGCTGCTGCACCTGCGCGCCGAACGCAAGTCCGCCAACACGCTCAAGGGCTACTCGACCGGCGTCACCCAGTTCCTTGCCTGGGCCGACGACACCGGATCCCCGCCCCGGCTCGACCGCACGACCGTGGCCGCGTTCATGGCCCACCTGCTCGACGCCGGGGCCGAACCGGCCACCGCCGCCACCCGGCACCTGGCCCTGCGCCGGTTCTCCTCCTGGCTCACCGACGAGGGCGAGATCGACGCCGACCAACTGTTGAACAGCAAAGCGCCGAAGGTCGACGTCAAAGTCGTCGAGACGCTCGACGACGACCAGCTCGCCGCGCTGGTCAAGGCGTGCCAGGGCACCGAATGGACCGACCGCCGTGACGAGGCCGTTGTACGGGTCATGCTGGAAACTGGTATGCGCGCCGGAGAAGTAGCCGCCCTGACCCTCGACGATGTCGACCTAGCCAAGGGGCTGGTCACGGTGCGCCGAACCAAGTCCAAACGCGGCCGCATCGTGCCGATCGGCCCCGACGCGGTGCGGGCCCTTGACCGCTGGATCCGCGCTCGCCGGAAGCATCGGCTCGCCGACTCCCCGCGGCTGTGGCTGGGAGAGCGCGGCCGGACGTTCGAGTACATGGGGCTCTACCGTGCTCTGGAGAGGCGCGCGAAGGCTGCGGGCATTGAGAACTTTCACCCGCATGTCCTGCGGCATACCGCGGCCTCCCGATGGCTCGCCGCCGGCGGATCGGAAGGCGGCCTGATGAGCGTTGCCGGCTGGAACAGTCGTGACATGGTCGACCGCTACGCCGCGCACACCAAGTCCATGCGCGCCGCGGACGAAGCGCGGCGCCTGAACCTGGGGGACCTGTGAATCAGATCCAGGTTCTCGCGGCGAACGGCAAGCACCTGCACCGATTCGCTCACACTCACGGAGAGTGGCGCGTCGTCGACCCGATCCCGGCGCGACTCCTCAAGCAGGCCGGTATTACCGCCTGGCCTGACCCGGCTGAAGCCGATCCCGAGCAAGCGAACCTCCTACGCGCCTTCAATCCACGCACGCGAACCGTGCTGACGATCGACCAGGACGGCGTGCAGTGGTATCACCTGGGCGACGGGCTCCCGGCTATTCGGCGCGTCAAGTTCGACGGCATCCTCGACGCACTGACTGCGGCGGGCAAAGCGAGTATTCGCAGCACGGACCTTCAGCGCCTCATCACCGCGCGTCGCTAAGCGGAGCGGTGATGAGGCGCTGTGCTATGTTCGCCGTAGCGTTCACCCGCTCGACCCGGGCAACGGACCCGGGGCCGCATTCTCCCGAGTGTGAGCACTCCAAGGCGCCTCCCAAAGAGCCGCCTACCTCGTCATTTTCTGAGGTTGCAGGATGCTTACACCGACAGAGCGCTCTCTACGCGCTGAAATCGCCGCTCACGAATCGTGGGCGAACACCACTGACCGTGCCCAGCGCACGGCGCCGGCCCGTAAGGCAGCCCTCGAGCGATTCGAGCGCCAGGTCGACCCCGACGGCGCGCTGACGCCAACTGAGCGAGCTGTGCGCGCCGAGCACGCCCGCAAGGCGTATTTCAAGCGGCTGGCGCTCAAGTCAGCGCAGGCTCGACGGGCTCGCGGCGCTGCACGCCAGAGCGGTGGTGCTGCCTGATGAGCGCAAGAAGAAACCCCGGCGCTGGGCAGGCAACCGGGGCTCTCGAATCCACTGCGACGGATCCCCACCAGGATACCGTGCCCGGACGCCCCGCCGATGAGATCTCGGGACCGATCGCACGCCTGCGTGCCGAGGCCGCCGAATACGGTTTCGTCCTGGCCTGCCGCTGCCTGGACTGCCGTCGCCCGCTGACCGCGGCGACATCCCTGGCTCACGTTCGTGGCCCGGTCTGCCGCGGACACCGAGGCGGTGCCGCATGAGCGCCCATGACACGCTGCTATCCGACGATCACGCCCAAATGCTCGCCGAATCCACCATCACCGCCGCCCACGCCGCCGCACGCGGATACGAAACGATCACCGACCCGGTGCGCCTGGATCATCTTCAGATCGCCAAGGCTGCGCGCAACACTCCCGGGCTGCTGGTGCCCATGCTGCGCGTCGACGGCTCGGTGTGGGGCTACCAGTACCGGCCCGACCGGCCCCGGCTGCGTAACGGCTCGGTGTGCAAGTACGAGACGCCGACCGGGCAAGCCAACGGTCTCGACATTCCGCCCGGGGTCGGTCCCCAGTTGGCCGACCCCGACGCCCCGCTGTGGATCACCGAGGGGGTGAAGAAGTCCGACGCCGGCGCGCTGGCCGGGCTGTGCATCGTCGGCCTGGTCGGTGTCTGGAACTGGATGTGCACCAACACTGCCGGCGGAAAAGTAGCGCTCCCCGAATGGCGGGACGTCGCACTCAACGGCCGCCGCGTGATCGTCGCGTTCGACGGCGATGTGGCACGCAAGGAACAGGTGCAGAAGGCCGCGAAGGCCCTGGCGTCGTATCTGGCGACCAAGGGCGCCACGATCGAATACCTACACCTGCCCGACGCCGACGACAAGACCGGGCTCGACGACTACCTGGGCGCCGGGCACACCGTCGACGATCTGTGGAGACTGGTCAAGCCTCACCAGCCGCGGCCGGCACCGCCGAAACGCGAAACACCCGCCAAGGTGCCGGCGGTGGCCGAACCGGCTCGGCCCGCGACGGTCACCCTGCCGGACGCTCACAACGTGTTCAAGCGGTGGCTCGGTGATGACTACGACGTCGCCGCTCTAGACGCCGTACTGGCCGCCGCCGCTGTCGAACGTCTCGACGGCGACCCGCTGTGGCTGCTGCTCATCTCAGGATCGGGCAACGCGAAGACCGAGACCGTCGGCGCCTTCGGTGACGTCGCCACCATCACGTCAACGGTGACGAGTGTCGGTGCGCTGCTGTCGGCGTCGTCGCAGAAGGAACAGGCCGCCGACGCTACCGGCGGGCTGCTGCGTCAACTCGGTGAGCGCGGCGTCCTGGTCATAAAGGACGTGACCTCGATTCTGTCGATGAACCGTGAGCTGCGCGGGGAAGTGCTCGCCGCCCTGCGCGAGGTCTACGACGGCGAATGGCACCGCAACGTGGGCACCGATGGCGGGCGCACCCTGTCGTGGCGCGGCCGCCTAGCGGTGATCGGCGCAGTCACGACCGCGTGGGACAAGGCGCACGCCGTCATCGCGTCGATGGGCGATCGGTTCGTCCTGGTGCGCATGGACTCCGCGAGTGCCGACAATCGCCGATCCGCCGGCCGCCAAGCTCTTCGCAACACCGGACGCGAAACCCAGATGCGTGCCGAGCTGGCCGCCGCGGCCGCCGGGGTGCTCGCCGGCATGGATCTGGCCGCGGTGGAGTTGACCGACGACGAGAACGATGTCTTGTTCGACGCAGCCAACGTCGTCACCCTGTGCCGCACAGCGGTGGAGACCGACTACCGGGGCGATGTGATCGACGCGCACGCCCCGGAGATGCCTACCCGGTTCGCCAAGCAACTCGCCCAGATCGTCCGGGGTGCCGTCGCCCTCGGCGCGCCACGCGACTATGCGCTGGCGCTGGCGATCCGGTGCGCCCGGGACTCGATGCCGCCGCTGCGGCTGGCGATCCTCGATGACGTCGCCGCGCACCCGGAGTCGTCGACCAGCGACGTGCGCAAGCGCCTGGAGCTTCCCCGCATGACCGTTGATCGGCAGCTGCAGGCGCTGCACATCCTCGGCGTCCTGGTATGCGACGAGGACGAGGCGTTTGGGCCGGGCGGCGAGAGGCAGCGTACGCGGTGGCTGTACTCGGTTGCCGGTGACGTCGACCCGGCGGCGCTGGCGGCGCGAGACCTGGCGGCGATTCTGACCGGTTCCACCGAGACAGTTCCAGAAATGTCAGTGAGTACCCCTGACCCCATAGAAGAAGGGTTAGACAGTCAGAGACGACCGCGACCCCCTGGTGACGTTCTTGGTACTAATTCGGTGCGGGTCGACCCACCGACCGCGCCTGTCGTGAACACGCCCGGCCGACGACCCGGTGAGTGGCTCGGTTCGGGTGAGCCGGTGGAGGTCATCGCATGATCGCCACCACCGACCGCCGCGACTACGTCGACGCCTGCGGCCGGCCGATCGTCGCCTTCGACAGCGAGGACTACCGGGCACTGGTGCTCGACACGGAGACAGGGAGGCTACGCGACGCCGAACCACCATTGCGGCACCTCGACCCGACCCTACCGGCGCCCACCGCCTGGGGTGCGGCATGACACCGGACGAGCTGACCGCACTGCACTTCCAGATCGTGGCCCGGATCCTCGCAGGCGACCGGCCGGCGGCCGTCGAGTTGCTGCGCGCCCACGCCGCCCAGGAAGCGGACTTGTTGGCGAGGGCCCTGTTCGACACCGCATTTCTCGCTACCGCGCTCGGTGCTGAACGCGGCTGGACCGTCGAGCAGACCGTCGCCTGGCTCGACAGTTTCAGCGACCCGGAACCACCGCAGCTGGAGGTGGTTCGGTGAGTGCCCTCGACCGGCTCGCCGCGCAACTGGGCGAGCTCCCCGACCTCGCCGATGCTGCATGCCGGGGCCGCGCCGACCTGTTCGACGAAGCCGGCGCCGACGAAGACCGCGAAGAAGCTGCCTACCGGTATGCCCGGGCGGCCGCGGCCTGCCAGAGCTGCCCGGTGCTCGGCGCCTGCCGCGCCTGGACTGAATCACTGCCGAAACGACACCGGCCGCCCGGAGTCCTGGCCGGCCACAAACCGAGCCTGTCCGCAGGCCGCCCACGAAAGGAAACAGCATGACCGCCCGAGTAGAAACAGCCGCACTGTCCCTGTGGCACGCCGCCCATCACGCCGACGGCCGCACGCTGGCCCTGGCGATCGGCGCCAACACCGAAGACCTGAGCCGCACCGAGCTCGATGAGCTGGTTGGACACCTTACGGTGGCGCTGCGACACGCGCTCCGGTCGACGAATCCACCGGCGTCGCTGAACGGATAGGATCAAGGGAGTCGCGCAAGAAGTTCACAGCGACCGACGCCGCGAAGCGCCTGATGAGGCCGCCGAGCACGTCAAGCGCAACGTGAATTTCTTGCGCGGTACCCGTCCAGCGACGAAGCCGCGAGACACCCTTTGAATGCAAGGGTCGCCGAGCACATCGGGCACTAGGACACCACCCCGCCGCCGCGCACCGACAGAAGACGTCGGCCGCCCTCTAGGCACGAGGTGTCACCCCGAATCAGCGAATCAGACCCTTCTTTTCAAGAGGAGATCCGTCATGGACATGAATCACACCCGCGAACTTACCCACGCCGAATGCGTGAAGCGTGAGGCCGCCATTCAACGCGAGCTCGAACAGCTCAAAGACAAGCCGAACAAGACCAGTGCCGACGCTGCGCGCGTCGGTACAGCAATGGCTGAGTTCCGGGCCGTGCACGCCCACCGCCTCGACCTGGAGCACGATCACGCCCTCGGTCAACTCCGCTCCGCGTACAACAGCGGCGACTACATCATCGACAGCGGCGTGGCTCGCACCACCAAGACCCGCCGAGATCCCGCGCTGCGGTCGCTCGATAATGCCGTCGCCGATGGGCGGATGACCGCGGCCGGCGCCGAGGTCGTCGAACGCATGATGACCATCGGCCCTGCCGCAAGCCAGACATGGGCGCAGCGCTGGGCTGTCGTCGCCGGTGCCCCCGCCTACGAGCGAGCATTCAGCAAGCTCCTGACCGGTGAACGCGGGCACCTGCTGTGGACCGCCGAGGAAGGCGACGCCTACCGGGCCGTCGAACAGCTCCAGGCCGAACGCGCCATGTCGATCGGCACCCCGGCCGCCGGCGGATACATGGTGCCGATGGTCCTCGACCCCGCGATTCAGCTGTCGTCCGGTGGATCGGTCAACCCGCTGCGCCAGCTCGCCCGCGTCGTGCAGACCACCGGCGACGCCTGGCACGGCGTCACCTCGGCCGGAGTCACCGCCGAATGGAAAGCCGAGGCCGCCCAGGTGGCCGACGCCACCCCGACCATGGCTCAGCCGAAGATCCCCGTCCACCTCGGTGACGCGTTCGTGCCGTTCAGCTTCGAGGTGGAACAGGACGCGGCCAACCTGCATACCGAGCTGGGCAAGCTACTGACCGACGCCGCCGACCAGCTGACCGCCGCCGCGTTCACCAACGGCTCCGGCACCGGCCAGCCCACGGGCATCATCACTGCCCTGGCCGCGGCCGCCGGTTCCAAGGTCGATCCCGGCACCGCTGAGACCATCTCGGCCGGCGACGTCTACAAGCTGCAGAACGCTATCCCGCCTCGCTTCCAGCCCGGTGCCACCTGGTCCGCGTCGCTACCGGTCCTGAACGCTCTGCGCCAGTTCACGACGCCGAACGGATCGCTGATGTTCCCCGGCCTCCAGGACGCAACGCCGAACCTCCTCGGCCGGCCCGTCCACGAGAACAGCATGATGAGCGGCCTGCCGAACGGTTCGGTCACCGCCCAGAACCATCCGCTGCTGTACGGAGACGTCGCGGCCGGCATGGTGATCGTCGACCGGATCGGCTCGACGGTCGAGCTGGTGCCGCACCTGCCCGGCGTCAACGGCCGTCCCACCGGACAGCGCGGACTCCTGCTGTGGTTCCGCTCCGGCGCCGACGTCGTCGTCCCCAACGCGCTCCGAGTCCTGAGCGTGCCCACGACCGCCTGACCCGAGACCGGGACGTCAAGCGCCAGCACCTTTCATCGGCGTAAGGCACGCTCACGACCGCCCCAATGGGCGCGAGGCATGACCTGCGGCCCGGTCCCCCAATCAGCTGACCCGCCACCCCATTGACGGCCGTGGCGGGTCAGCTGCATCCACGAGGGGGTAGGGGTGCCATCGAGACGCGGGGGGACGGGCACTCAACTCGGGGGGAGTGCCGCGTACGTTGAGACTCAACTTCAGTGGCGTTCTGCCGCCCTATCAGCACAGGGCATTTCAATTGCTGGGGTCGGCAACTGGGCCTTGACTCTCGTCATAGCCGCGCGCGACATACGGCTTGTACCTGCCAAGCGGCTTCTTTCGGCCGCTCCAGGGCAGGTACCAGCGATTCGTCCTGTGGTACCAGCTCACCAGGCGGTAGAACCGCGTGTAATGCCAGACTTCGAGGGCCGGCTTGACCCGAGGACTGTCGACTTTCGTCCTCACTGCTTGACTCACAAGATGTTCGTTGCCCCACAAGTCTCGGTAGATGCCTGCCCAGCTGACAACGAGCCAGGCGTCGGCCAACGCGGACTGGGGGAGAGTCGGTTCCCACTGGAGTTCGTCTTGGCATGTGAACTCTTCATACACTGGAGACTGTCGCGGCATACCGTCGCCCACGTCCGTGAATCTGGCCCGCAACCCATAGAGAACGGCCGGACCATCGATCGTAACGCTAACTCCGATGGTGGCTTGTGAGGCTGCGTCTCCAGGGCGCTCAATGCCGAGCCGGTCGGCCGCTACTCCCATCCTCCGGCCGATGGATTCAGGCTGTGCAGCCTTCAACTGCCTCCAGGCAAGGAACGCGGCGCCAGCAGTCAAGATTCCTGTGAAGATGGCAATCGCGGTGGTCATGCGAGGGAAGAGTACTGACTGTCTGGACCACGAGGATCAGGTCTAGATGATTGAACCCCGCAGGGGTGCCGGTGTCGTTGCCCCATCGCCGTTCGACCCACGGACCAAGCTCGTATACCGCGTCAGACCACGACCAACGGCCCGACCGGACACCGGTCGAGCTTGAGTGTGGCACCACGATGCCGGCCGTGCTGTGGTGGCCCTCGTCGACGTCGAGGGACTGGGCTACGTCGAGTCAGCTGGTTTGCGAGCGGCTGTGCAGGAAGCTCGGCAACGCGGTCGGAAGTCGGTTGCGTGCGTGCCCCCGCGGGAATCGAACCCGCGGATCTTCCCGGATCCGGGAAGATCGACCGTCAGGGCTCTATTCGTTGTTGGTGACTACGCGCAGACCGCCACGGGTCTTCCGGAAGGACTCGACTTCTGCGGCATGTCGCCGCCGAGCGCGGGCAACTACCACGATCAAATGCATGAGGTCCTCGGCGCTCAACCATTCCGGTCGCGTCTCACTCATGACCGCGTGCAGCTCGTCCTCAAGCTCGCGGCGGTTCACTCGACGACCTTCAACGCCGGCCCGCGGCCACACGCCTCGCGCTCAGCGACTTGACGTCGAACACGAAGTGCCACGAGGAGGAGATCAGTCAGTTCCTGCTCGGTGAGATCTTCTAAGGACATCTCACCGAACGCCTGACGCAGTTCAGCGAACAGTGCGCTACAGCGACTCACGAGCCGGCCTCGCCGTTCGGGTCGACGAGCGGCGGGAAGAAGATTGCGCTCAGCTCGACGCGGTTGCGTTCGTGGAGCTCGTAGCCGGCGCGCCGCTCGGCCTCGGTGTCGTAGTCGTTGCCGTAGTGGTCGCAGAACGTGCGGTAGTCGCTCATGCCGGCGCTCCCGCGTACCAGCCGAGTGCGTAGACGAGGTGCGCCACGCCGATCAGGCCGTAGTAGACGATCGTCAGGCCGGCCGCCATGGCGAGCGTGGATAGGATCATTGAACGGTGCATCGGGGCTCTCCGGTGTGTCCGAGGCCCTGGCCGGTGGTGGATACACCGTCCGGGGCCGCTTCAGTTGTGGCACCGAATTGCTGGGCAAGGATATTTCCGCGACTGTGCTTGTTCACCACCTGGGCGATACGGTCACCCGTACAGCGTTGACGCGGCGGTACTGCGCAAGGACCTGCGCAAGTAAGGACGACGACGATCGGCTGCCGCCGAGGGGACCGCCCACCGGTCACCTCGGCGGCAGCTTCGTCGGCGGGGCGGGTATGCGAGACTTGAGGCCATGAGCAACGGCAAGCTGATCCTGATGCGTCACGGCGAGTCCGAGTGGAACGCCTCCAACCAGTTCACCGGCTGGCAGGACGTGAACCTCACCGAGAAGGGCGTCGCCGAGGGCAAGCGCGCGGGAACGCTGCTGGCCGAGACCGGTCTGCTGCCGGACGTGCTGTACACCTCGCTGCTGCGTCGCGCGATCATCACCGCGAACCTCGCGCTCGACACCGCCGATCGCCTGTGGATCCCGGTGGTCCGCGACTGGCGGCTGAACGAGCGGCACTACGGCGCGCTGCAGGGCCTGAACAAGGCCGAGACCAAGGACAAGTACGGCGACGAGCAGTTCATGCTGTGGC
>CAZEOP010000020.1:12420-26573 GCA_964513715.1 uncultured Gordonia sp. | reverse complement strand
CGACCATGCTCTCGGCCGGCTACAAGGCCAACGTGATCCCGCAGAAGGCCGAGGCGGTGATCGACTGCCGGGTCCTGCCCGGCCGCCAGGCCGAATTCGAGGCCACCATCGACGAACTGATCGGACCCAACGTCCGGCGCGAATGGATCACGCACCTGCCGGCGGTGGAGACCACCTTCGACGGCGACCTGGTGGACGCGATGAACGCGGCGATCCTGGCGCACGATCCGGCCGGGCGCACCGTGCCGTACATGCTCTCCGGCGGCACCGACGCCAAGGCCTTCGCCCGGCTCGGTATCCGCTGCTTCGGTTTCGCTCCGCTGCAGCTGCCGCCGGACCTCGACTTCGCGGCCCTGTTCCACGGCATCGACGAGCGAGTCCCGGTGGACGCGGTGCTCTTCGGTACCGACGTGCTGGAGCACTTCCTGGCGCACTGCTGACCCGCCGCACTGACTGGCCTAACCGACCTGCGCCCCGACTGGCCTAACCGACCCGCGTACGACGATCGGCCGGCCCCCGGGTGGGGGACCGGCCGATCGTCGTACCGCTATCGCAGACGCCGGACTACTGGGCGTTCTGGTCGGCCTTGCTCAGCAGGACGTACTGCGCCGCCGCCTGCTGGTGAGCGTCGTTCAGGCTCTGGTCGGAGGACACCTCACCGACGTAACGGCCGTTCTTGACGAAGCAGCGGTAGAAGGTGGTGGAGCCGGAGGCCGTGGCGCCCTTGCTGCAGGATGCGCCCGGCAGGCCCTTGGGCGAATCGACCTTGGTCTCGCCGCCGTCGGAGACCTCCTTGACGAAGGTGTCGTAGATCTTCGTGCCGCCGTCCGCGGTCTCGGCGCGGTAGACGGTGGAGCGCTCGCTGGCGTTGGCCGTGGAACCGGTGTCGGTCAGGGTGTTGTAGGCGAGCGCCGGGTCGGAGGCGAAGTGCGCCATGCCGCGCGGACCGTAGACGGCGCGCTCGTGCTGCGCGGAGGCACCGCCCTTCTCGAGTTCGGCGTCGGAGTACGGCAGGGCGTAGATCAGCACCTTGTTCTGATCCATCAGCGGCCGGGTGGGCCCGGTGATGTTCTTGGCCTTGGCCTCGTCCTTGGTCATGGCGCCGGGGAACTGCTTGATGAGCTCGGACTGCTTCGGGATCATCTGCGTGATGGTCGGCTCCAGCTTGGCCTCGTCCTTCGCGTCGACCTCGAACCACTGGTACTGGACGTAGCCCTGGAACTCGTTCCGGGCCACCGGGGTCAAGGTCATCAGGATGGGGTTGCCGTCGACGGACTTCTGGCGGATCGCGAGGGTGTCCGGGAGGCCCGGCAGCTGCACGCTGCGCGCGTTGTCGTCCCCGGCCGCGACGGCCGCCATCTGCTCGGCCGCGGCCTTCGCATCGGCGGGGGTCGGGTAGCGCAGCACCACGTTGTTCAACGAACGATCGGTGCCGCTGCGCAGCGACTCGGCCGGCGTCGACGCGGTGGTGGTGAAGCCGTACATGAGGTCGTTGTTGGCCGGAACCTCCGCGAGCTCCTTGGACAGGACTGCGCCGAAGCCGGTGAGGCCGGAGTGGCCCGCGATGACACCGGTGGGCAGCTTCACCTGACGCAGGTCGGGATCCACCTCGAACGGCGCCATGACGAACTGCGCCAGCCGCTGACCCTCCACCTGCAGGATCATGTTGTCGTCCGGCCGGCCGAACTCGGGGCGCGGGGTGGTCGGGTACTTGCCGGTGTCCAGGGCGGCGAGGTCGACCGGGGCCTGCGTGTCGCCGCCGCCGGCCGCGCTGCTCGGCGCTGCGCTGCCGGCGTTCTTGTCGCTGTTGATCGAGAGTCCGCCGTCGTTGCAGGCGCTCAGCAGCAGCGTGGATGCGGCGAGCAGCGAGACGGCTGCACCGGCGCGAGTCAGGGTGGGGGTCATTGGTTTCCTCCAGGTTCTTGAACAGTCACACGTTAGACGGGGCGCGGCACCGGAAATGTTCCGGCCGGGCCTTTCCGGTGGTCAACGCCGGAGAAGTTCCCTTCGGCGGGAGCCGCGGAAGCGGTCCGCACCCGGGCCGCGAACGAGCTCATCGGGCGTTCTGGTCGGCACCGGTCAGGATCAGATACTGGGCCGCGGTCTGCTGCGCGGCATCCGCCTCGTCGTCGCTGGACACCTCCCCGACATAGCGGCCGTTGTGCACGAGGCACACGGTCTGCGCGCCGTGTCCCTCCACGCCGCCGTTGCCCCGGACGCAGGAGACACCCGGCAGGTTCTGCGGCGCCTCGACGGCCGTGTCCCCAGTATCCTTGTGCGCGGCGATCTTGGCCTGTACCAGGCGCTGCGCCTGCTGCGGGTCGGCCGTCCGATAGACGTTCGACTTCTCGTATGCCGTGTGCTCGGCGCCGACATCGGTCAGCAACCGGTAGGTCTCGGCCGAGTCGCCGGAGAAGTGTGCCATGCCCCGCGGGCCGTACACCGCGCGCAGCCGGGATCCGTCCGGGCCGCTCTCCTTGATCTCCCGGTCGTCGACCGGCAGCGCATAGATCAGGATCGAGTTCTGGTCCATCTGCGGTCGGCCCTTGTGCGGATCGGGCACCCCGGCGGCGGCCTCGGCCTTGGTGAGCACCCGCGGGAATCGGTTGATCAGCGCGGTCTGTCGCGTGATCGTCCGGGTCAGGATCGGGTCGACGGTCTTCGCGTCGCCGGCGGCCACCTCGTACCACTGGTACAGGACGTACATCCGGTGGGCGGTGAACGCCTGCGTCGCGGTGCCCTTCTTGTCCGCCGACGGTCCGGTGACGATGCGCGTCGCCGGTTTGCCGGGCAGCGATCCCGCCCGCTGGCCGTCCTGCGCCGCGGTGGCCTCGGCCATCTGCGCCGCGGCGTTCGCGGCGGCCTCGGGGGTCTTGTAGCGGAGCACCGCGTTGATCAGCACTCGCTTGTCGCCGGCTCGCGGCTCGGTGGTGGCGGCGCTGGTGAAGCCGCTGAGGATGTCGGCGTTCGCGGGGACTTCGGCGACGTCGCCGGCCACCAGCATGGCGATCCGATTCTGGCCGATGATGATGCCGGTCGGCTGGGCGCTCGACGTCAGATCCGGGTCGATCTCGAACGGGGCGACGACGAAATCGGCCATGCGCTGGCCTTCGACCTCCAGCACCATCGAGTCGTCCGGCCGGCCGAATGCGGGGCGCGGTGCGGTCGGATAGCTGCCGGTGTCGAGTGACGCCGGATCGACCGAGGCAGGTGCGGTGTCGGGCTGTCCGGGATCGTTGCAGGCGGTCAGGACGACGGCGGTTGCGGCCAGAGCGGTCACGGCGCCGAGCGAGCGCGTGCGGATACGGGTGCGGGACATGGGCTCCTCCAAGGATGGGTTCGGGCGATCTGCGTACTTGGACGGGTGTGGATCCGGTACGGGTTCCCGGTAGATCACCGCCGAAAGTGTGGTCTTCATCACAGCGGCGAACCTTCGGCGGGTGCGGACCGTCGGATTCTCGCCCAGGCAACGAGTGCGAATAGAGTAACGATGCCCACGACACGCCAGATCGACCGTCCAGCCGTCGCCCGTCGGCGCCGGCCGGCGCCTTCATCAGGGGAGAGAGTGATCGAGATGACCCAGTCGCCGGCCGCGTCGCGTGACCAGGCCGCCGGGATCGTCGCCGATGCGGCCAAGGTGCTGCGCGCGTACAAGCTCGGCGCGCTCGCCGAACTGGCCGAGGCCAAGCTCGACCCGAACCGCCAGCTGCGCACGGTGGTGGTGGCGGGCGAGGTCCAGCGCGGCAAGAGCTCGCTGGTCAACGCCCTGATGGGTCGCGGCAATCTGTGCCCGGTCGGGGTGGACGTGACCAGTTCGGTCGCGGTCTCGGTGACCCAGAACGCCGACCTCGACGAGGAACTCGCCGTGGAGCTGTTCTTCCCGTCCGGGCCGCGCCGCATCCCGCTGCCGGAGCTGCCCGACTGGGTCACCACCGACGGTGCCCGGCTGCGCGATCCGAGCGTCGACGAGCTGCCCACCGCGGCCGCCGTCGGAGTCCGGTCCGGCCGGCTGGACGACGTGACCCTGGTCGACACCCCCGGCGTCGGCGGTCTGGATGCCGGGCTCACCCGATTGGCCGCGCAATCGGCCCAGCAGGCCTGTGTGCTGGTGCTGGTCTGCGACGCCTCCTCGCCGCTGACCGCTCCCGAACTGAACTTCGTGCGGGAGGCGAGCGCCAGCGTCGACTCGGTGGTGGTGGTCGTCACCAAGACCGACAAGAATCTGCGCCGCTGGCGGCAGATCGTCGCCGAGGACGAGCGCATCCTGGCGCGCGAACTCGGCCGGCCGATCCGCGTCTTCGGTGTCTCCAGCCTGCTGGCCGCGATCGCCGAGACCACTCCGCCGGGTGACGAGCGCGCCCGGCTGGAGGCCGACAGCGGGATCGGGGAGTTGCGCGCCGAGCTGCGCGCCCGGCTCGAGGCGCTGGCGCAGCTGCCCGAGCGCGACGCCGTCCGGACCTGCGAGGGCGGCCTGGAGACGGTGCGCGAGCGCATCGCCGCCGAACTCGACGTGCTCCGGGCCGGCGCCGCGGCGCTGCCCGACCTGGACGCCGACATGGCCCGGCTCACCGAACTGAAGGACCAGTCCCGCCAGTGGGAGCAGTACCTGGCGCGTGATCTGACCCTGCTCAAACAGGGTGCGGTGGACGATCTGGACCGTCGGCTCGACGGGATCCGCGACAAGTGGACCAAGTACATCAACACCAACGGCATGCAGGTGCTGCGGCGCAGTGAGCAGAAGTTCACCGCCGACATGCAGGCCGATCTGCAGACCGCGATGACACAGACGCTCGCCGAGTTCGTCCAGCAGCTGCACGACACCGTGATCGCCCCGCGCTTCGCCGAGGATCCCGCCGTGTGGACCGATCTGAGCCGGCAGATCACGCAGTCGCTGACCGGCCGCCGCATCGAGGCGCACGAGGTGGCCAGCAAGAGGCACGGGCTGATGGATCCGACGCTGCTCACCATGGGTGTGGTGGGCTCGTCGACGCTCGGCGGCTTGCTCGGACTGTCCGCACTGATGGGTGTGGGCCTGGTGGTCGGCACCGTCTGGGTCGGCGTAAACCTCGGCTTCCGGGCGGTCCGGGCCGGCAAGGCGAACCTGTTGGCCTGGCTGCGCGAGACCATCGGTGTCACCAAGGCCTCCACGGGCCGGCTGCTAGAGACCGTCGTCGCCCAGGCCCGGCCCGAGATCGTCATCCGCTACCGCGAGTACCTGCGCGAGAACATCGACACTCTGCAGGCCACCATCAACGAGGTGCGCAAGGCGAGCCAGGAGGACGCGGATGCCCGCGCCAAGAAGCTGGCGCGCCTCGAGTCGAACCTGGACGTGGTGGACAAGCGGCTCACGGCGGCGAAGGCCTACCTCGCCTCGACCGGCTCCGCCGCTGCCGCGGACGCCGCGGCGGGGGTGCTGCGATGACCCGGCCCGACCCCATCCACGCCGCCCTCGACGGCGGCCTGCGCCGTCTCGCCGCGCTCGGCGGAGACCTGCCCCAACACGCCAACGAGATCGGCGCCATCCTCTGGTCGCCGCCGCGGATCGTAGTCGTCGGCCGGCTCAAGGCCGGCAAGTCGACCCTGGTGAACGCGCTGATCGGGGCGCCCGTCGCGGAGACCGCGGCGCTGGAGGCCACCAATGTCGTGACCGTCTACCAGGACGGCAGCCCCTCGCGGGCGGAAGTGATCGCGCTCGACGGCACCCGCCATCCGGTACCGGTGCATCACGGGCGGGTGGCCCGGCTGCCGCTGGAGTCGCCGGAGATCCGGTATGTGGACCGCTGGCTTCCCTCGGCCGCCCTGCGCCGCACCACGCTGATCGACACCCCCGGTCTGTCCACGCTCACCACCGCGAACGATGCGGCGACCCGCCGGGCGATGCTCGACGGCCTGGAACAGACGCAGGGTGCCTCGGTGGACGCCGACGCCGCGGTCTTCCTGTTCGACGCCGAGCCGCGGGCCGACGAGGTCGAGTTCCTCTCGAGCCTGCCGTTCACCCCGCTCAACATGGTCGGCGTGCTCTCCCGGGCGGACGCCTTCGGGCTGGGTGCGCTGGGCCCGCGCGACCCGATCGGGCACGCGACCGAGCACGCCGCGCGGCTGGCCGACCGGCTCGCCGGCCTGGTGAGCGCGGTGATCCCGATCTCCGGCCTGATGGCGCAGACCAGTCACACCGGCAAGCTGACCGAGCAGCACGCGGCCGAACTCGCGCGGCTGGAGCCGCTCACCCGGTTGGAGGTGCTGCGTGTCTTCGACGACGACGCCGCACCGTGCGAGGTGGCGCTGCCGATGCGCATCGAATTGCTGGAGCTGCTCGGCGAATACGGCGTGCTGAACGGCCGGAGCATCGCCCGCGGTGGGGCGGCGGCCCTGAACGCCTGGCTGACCGAGCGCTCGGGCGTCGGCCGGCTCACCGGGCAGCTGCAGTCGTCGACCGCGCGTTTCGCCGTGCTGCACCGGGCGCACCGCATCCTGGAACGGCTGGACCGCCTGGCCTTCACCCACCCGGCGCGCGAGCAGATCCGATCGATCGTGGCGCAACTGCGCACCACCCCGGAACTGCACATGGTGACCGTGCTCGAGGACTATCAACGTATGCTGACCACCGATCCGCGCGCGGCGGCGACCGAGCAGTTGGGCACCATCCTGGCCGCCGACTCGGTGCCCGGGCGTCTCGGTCTGCCGGCCGATGCGCCCGATCACGCGGTGGTTGCGCAGGCGCAGCGCCTGCTGGCCACCGCGCAGCAGCGCTCCCTCGCCACCAGTTCGGCCGCCGAGGACGCGGCGCTGGTCACCCTCATCCGCACCTATACCGACCTGACCTCCGGTCCCCGACACCTCTAGGACGGCGCAGCACTCATGGCATCCCACGGCTGGATTCTGGCGATCGACTTCGGTACCTCCAACTCGGCGGCGGCGCACTCCGGCGCCACCAGCGGCGGTATCGAGACGCTGCCGCTGACCCACACCTCCAATCTCATGCCGTCGTCGGTACACGTCGACGGTCCGCAGCGGATCAGCGTGGGGGAGGCGGCGATCAACGCCGCGCTGGCGAACCCGGCCGGCTTCGTGGCCTCGCCGAAGCGGATGATCACCGGCAGCACCGGGGTGACCCTGGCCGGGGTCACCATGCCGATGTCGTCGCTGGTGGGTGCGGTGATGCGGTCGATCGTCGACCGGGCCAAGGCCGCGCACGCCGGGCAGATGCCCGATCGGGTGGTGCTGACCCATCCGGAGGCGTGGGCGGCGCAGCAGATCCAGGTGCTGATCGACGCGGTCTCGCAGGCCGGTATCGATCCCTCGCGCATCCTCACCGTCTCCGAGCCGCGGGCGGCGGCCGCGCACTACTCCCGCTCGCACTCCATGCAGCCGGGCGCCAAGATCGCCGTCTTCGACTTCGGCGGCGGCACCCTGGACGTCGCGGTGCTCACCGTCAACCCGCAGGGCTCGTTCCAGGTGATCGCCGCGCGCGGCGACAACGGTCTGGGCGGCAAGAACCTCGACGCCCTGGTCGGCCGCTGGGTGGAGGACCGCCTCGACGAGCGCGACCCGCAGGCCGTCCAGTGGCTGCGCTCGCAGGCGCCGGTCGACGTGGTCCAGGCGCTGCAGGATTCGGTCCGGCGCGCCAAGGAACTGCTGTCCGAGGCCCCGTCGGCGACCATCACCGTCGCCCTGCCGAGCGGCCGCCAGACCCTGCAGATCACCCGCGACGAGCTCGACGAACTGATCGCCCCGGCCATCGACCAGGCGCTGCGGCTGACGCGCGCCACCCTGCTCGACGGCGGCGTCTCGCACCCCGATCAGCTCACCGCGCTCTACCTCACCGGCGGCTCGTCGCGTATCCCGCTGGTGCAGCAGCGGCTCTCCGAGCTGGGCACCGTGGCGACCCTCGACGACCCGAAGACCGTCGTCGCGCAGGGTGCCCTGGTGGTCGCGATCGCCGAGAACACCGCGGCCACCGGCCGCAACGAGGCCGCCGGTCCGGTCGGCTACGAGACCACCGCCGCCGCGCCGGCCGCCGAGTTCGTCAACCCGGTCACCGCCCCGGGGGTGCAGGTGCCGACCCACGGTACCGGGACGCCGGGCGCGAGCGGGACCTCCGGATCGCGCTCGTGGGGCAAGATCGCCGGGATCGGCGTCGCCGCGCTGGCCGTCGTCGGCATCGTCGCCGGTGTTCTGCTGACCAGGTCGGGCGACAACGGCGGGGAGAATCAGGCCGGCGGGACGAGCGCAGCCGCCGGTGCATCGGTCGGCGCACCGCAGGGACCGGTGACCGACGAGCAGCAGGTGATCGCGGCACTGCCGGGCGGGCTCAGCACCGCCGTGACCAAGTGCCGCAAGACCGGCTTCAGCGGCAACGACGCGCTCAAGGTGTCGTGCGACATCAACGAGACGAGCAGTCTCGGCGACCTCGGCGCCGACTACGGCTACAACATCGAGGCCTATGTGGACCCGGACGAGGCCACCGGCCGGATCGTCACCCTGCGCAACGGGACGCTCACCAGTGGCAAGGGGCTGCTGGTGGAGAACGCGGGGCGGACCGCCGCCGCCGAGATCGACAAGGACCTCGGCGAGGGGCAGTACAAGATCCGCTACGCGTCCACCTCGAACGGCCTGATCCTGAACGTGTACAGCCTCAAGTCCGAGGATGCGGCCAAGTCGTTCCTGAGCCGCTCCGGATTGATCTAGATTTCGGGGGAACATTCCCGGGGCTCCGGCCCGTCCTATCTCCGACACCGCACACCGAGCCCCGGTTGACCGGGACCCACCAGGAAGGCTGACATCATGTCGGGTTCGAGCACCCCCCAGAACGAGAACACCACCGCCGGGACGAGCGCACCGGCCCCCACCGATACCGGGTACGACGGCCGCGGCCTGAATCCGGCCGATGTGCCCGAGGGCATGACCATCACCTCGCAGGTCGACGTGGACGGCGACGGCACCGTCGACGTGGCCCATCTGACCGACGCCAACGGTGCCAATGTCAACGTCTACCTCGACGGCAACGGCGACGTGATCCTGGCCGAGACCGACCAGAACGCCGACGGCGTGATCGACACGCTGACCTACGTCGGCGAGGACGGGCTGATCCTCCAGGAGCACGACGTGGACCAGGACGGCCGCGCCGACTACCGCACCGCCCTCGACGACGCCGGCAACACCGTCCGGTTGGACGTCTTCAACGAGGCCGGCGACGGTGTCTTCATGTCCGTGCACGACACCGACGGCGACGGCATCCCGGACCTGGCCACCGCCGATCTGGACGGCGACGGCATCCAGGAGTCGGCGGTCCTCGACACCGACGGCGACGGCATCGCCGACACCGTTCTCACCGATACCGACGGCGACGGCGAGGTGGACACCGTCAGCACCGTGTACGGCGGCCCGGACAACGTCTACGACGATCCGACCCTGCCCGAGGACAGCAATGTTCCCTACGACGTGAGCGATCCGACCGCCGGCGCCGACACCGTGGTGCACGACGACCCCGGCGCGGGCCACTCGGACGCCGACCTCGGCATCTGAGCGAACGCTCCGAGTTCGCAACGCACTCGACGCCCCCGGGCGGAGCGACCGACACGGTCGCCTCCGCCCGGGGGCGTTCCGCATCGGCGCCGAGGGATCTCGACTGCGCGGGTCCCCAGCGCGGGTCGCCAGTGCGGGTCCCCAGTACGGGCCTCAGTATGGGGCCTCAGCGCAGCCGAAGGGCGATCGGCGAAACGGGAACATCGGGGCGGTGCCGGACCGTCTGATCTACGACCCCCGACTACCACTGACTGAAGAAGGTCGTGAGCCGTGATGACGATGACCGCCCCCGCCGCCGGCAGCCTGTCGCTGGACGGCCGCGTCTATCCGCTCGGGCCGCAGCCGAGTCTGTCGATCGGCAGCGGTCCCGGCGACGACCTCGTCGTGGAGCATCCGCTGGTGACACCGCGGCATCTGACCCTCGACTGGTGCGACGACGCCTGGGTGCTCGCCGCGGCGTCGGGGGCGCCGGTGCTGGCCTCCGGCGAGCCGGTCACCCGGCTGGCGGTGTCCGGGTCGGCGCAGGTGCAGCTCGGGCATCCGGTGACCGGTCCCACCCTCGTCGTGGTGCTCGCCGGTGCGCATCCGGTGCCGCCGGAGTGCGCGGGGCCCGCGCCCGGCCCGCGGTATGCCGCGGCCCCCGCGGCCCCCGCGGCCCCCGCGCCGATCGCCGCCGGTGACCGCCGGGTGCCCGCACCGATCCGGCTCACCGGCGTGCAGACCCTGGGGCGCACCGCCTACAACGACATCGTCGTCGACGACGTCCTGGTCTCCCGCACGCACGCCCGGATCGTCGCCCATCCGCACGGGCTCACCATCGAAGACCTGGGCAGCGCGAACGGCACCTTCGTCGACGGCCGGCGCATCCGCCTCGCGCGGCTGGCCGAGGGCTCGGTGGTGACCGTCGGCAACACCGATTTCGCGGTGACCGGTGGTTCCCTGGTGCCCGCGCCGGCACCGGCCCGCGGCCGCGGACTGGAGGTGAGCGGCGTCTCGCTGGTGGTGGATCGGGACAAGGAGCTGCTGCACGAGGTCGGCTTCTCGGCCGCCCCCGGCACCCTGACCGCGGTGATCGGCCCGTCTGGGGCCGGGAAGTCGACGCTCGCCCGGGTGGTCGCCGGTCTCACCGCGCCCAGTGGCGGCCGGGTGGTGTTCGACGGCCGCGATGTGCACGCCGACGCGGATCTGCTCCGCACCCGCATCGGCATGGTCCCGCAGCAGGACGTGATCCACACCCGGCTGACGCTGCGTCAAGCCCTCGGCTACGCCGCCGAGATCCGGCTGCCCGACGATCTGCCGCGCGCCGAGCGCGACGCCGTGATCGCGGGCGTGCTCGACGAGCTGGCCCTGACGCCGCACCTGGACACCCGGATCGATGCGCTGTCCGGCGGGCAGCGCAAACGCTGCTCGGTCGCGATGGAACTGCTCACCGGCCCGTCGCTGCTCCTGCTCGACGAGCCCACCTCCGGTCTCGATCCGGCACTCGATCGCCAGGTGATGGCCGCGCTGCGGCGCCTGGCCGACGCCGGCCGCGTGGTGCTGGTGGTGACCCATTCGCTCAGCTACCTGGATCTGTGCGATCGGGTGCTGCTGCTGGCGCCCGGCGGCCGGACCGCCTTCCACGGCCGGCCCGCCGACATTCCGGCGGCCCTCGGCAGCGACGACTGGGCGCAGATCTTCGCGCGGGTCGCCGCCGAGCCCGCCGAGGTGTACGCCCGGCACCTGCAGCGCACCGGCGGCGCGCGCCGCCGGGTACCGCCACCTGCCGCGGCTCCCGCCCCGGCCGAACCGGCGCGTCGGGCCAGCGCCCGGCGCCAGGCGGCGACCGTCGCCCGCCGGCAGCTCCGGCTCATCCGCGCCGATCGCGGCTACCTGATCTCGCTGGCCGTGATGCCCGTCGTGCTGGGGCTGATCAGCCTGGTCATTCCCGGTGCACACGGCTTCTCCGGGCCCAATCTGGGGCCGGAGGATCCCGGGGAGGGGGTGCAACTGCTGGTGGTGCTGATCATCGGGGCGGTGTTCATGGGCGCGGCGACCACGGTGCGCGACCTGGTCGCCGAGCGGGACGTCTACCACCGTGAGCGGGCCGTCGGACTGCGCCCGGGCGCCTATCTGACCGCCAAGGTCGGCGTCTTCTCGGCGGTCGCCGTCGCCCAGGCCACGGTGATGGTGACGCTGACCTTCGCCGCGAAGGGACTACCGTCCGGCGGTGTCTTCGGCGTCGCACCGATCGGGCTGCTGCTCGCGGTCGCCGCGCTGGCCGTGGTCAGCGCGCTCATCGGGCTGGCGATCTCGGTGACCGTCCGCTCCTCGGAGCAGACGATGCCGCCGCTGGTGATTCTGGTGATCGTCCAACTGGTCTTCTGCGGTGGGCTGTTCCGGCTGAGCGCGCCGGTGGTCAGCCAGCTGCAGGCCCTGATGCCGGCGCACTGGGGCTTCGCCGGGGCCGCGATGGCCGTCGATCTGCGGGCGAATTCACCCCTGGCACCGCAGGGCGAGGGGATGAACCTGTGGGATCCCGAGCCGCTGAACGCGCTGCTCGCCGGCAGCTGTCTGCTGCTGACGGCCACCGTGCTGACCGGCTACGTCGGAGTGCGACTGGCGGCGATCCGATGAAGTTTCGCCGGGCGGGGAACATTCCGGGTGGCGCGAACCGTCGTACCGTGGAGACCGAAGTACAGTCGATCCCGGCGACACCGGTGAATCCGGTGACACCGACCCCGATGACGCCCGCGCCCGAGCCAGTCCAGGAGGAACCATGAGTGCCGAGAACGCCTCGCCGCTCGATGCCCTGATCGCGGCGCTGCCCGAGATCGAGCTGCCCGACGGGCTCTGGGAGAGCGTGCTCGCCGGTGCCTTCGACGACACGCGGCCGGTCGACTCGACCACCGTCCCGGTGATGGACGACGTGCCGGTGGTGCCCGAGGACGATGCGACCGACATCGATGCGCTCGGCGTCGACCATTCGGCACACGACTCGGGCCTGCACACCGACTCCGGGGACGAGACACCGAACCTCGGATCCGACGATCACCACCCGGCCGACCTCGCCGCCGCCGATCGTCACGGCGCCGATCACTACGCCGCCGATCACTACGGCGCCGGTCCGAATGACGCGGATCTCGACGCCGGGCCCGACCTGGCCTGGGACGGCACCGACCTCGCCGCGTCCGGGACGGACCAGCACGACCCGGGTCACCACGACTTCGGCGGCGGCCACTCCGTCGACGATCACCCCGACCTCGGCTTCTGAACGGGGCCTCCGACCGCGGCCTCTGAACAGGGCTTCTGAACAGGCTTTCTGACCGTCTCCGCGGTGGTGCGATGGGGCCGACACACCGCGCCGGAGGTGGGGGATCGGCTGCGGGTCGCGGGCCGCACTCTAGGATCGAAGCCGCGGACGCGCGCGGGGCGCGGACGTCCCGAGCGAAGACGGAGGTCACCCGGTGGACGAAGCCGTCCTGGTGATGCAGGCGCGCGACGGGGATCAGCGCGCCTTCGCCGAGCTCGTCACCGCGCATCGCACCCGCCTGTGGGCCGTCTGCGTCCAGATCTGCGGGAACCAGCACGACGCCGAGGATGCGCTGCAGGCGACCCTGGTGGCCGCGTGGCGCAACCTCGATCGGTTCCGCGGTGAAGCCCGGCTGAGTACCTGGCTGCACCGCATCGCGGCGAATAACGCCATCGAGGTGGTGCGCAAGCGCCGCGCCGACACGCACCTGACCGATTTCAACGACCCCGAGCAGCCGCTGCAACTCCAGGATTCACCCGGTCGCATCGGCTTCGACGAGCAACTGGCGCTCAGTGATGCGGTGCGGGCGGCCCTGTCGGCCCTGTCCGACGACCTGCGCGAGGCGATCGTGCTGCGTGAGTTCGGCGACTTCACCTACAACGACATCGCCGAGCACCAGGGGGTGGGCGTGCAGACGGTCAAGTCGCGGCTGAACCGGGCGCGCAGCCAGCTGGCGGCGGCGCTGCGCGAGCAACTCGCCGAGTAGCTCGCGCGAGCGAGCGCGGCCGGGTAAGCATGGGGTGAGCCCCGAGGATCACCGGGGGTGAGGTAGACACCCGCAGCGACAGGAGCACGATGTGACCGACTACGACCCGTATGCCGCCCTTCCGGTTCTTCCGGAGATCAGGGTGACCTCGGAGACCTTCGCCGACGGCGCGCCGCTGCCGCTGCCGCAGGCCTCGGCCATCTTCGGGGCCGGGGGACAGGACGTCTCACCGCAGCTGAGCTGGTCGGGATTCCCGGCCGAGACCAAGAGTTTCGTGGTGACCTGCTACGACCCGGATGCTCCAACCGCCGCGGGTTTCTGGCACTGGGCGGTCGCCGACATCCCGGTCTCGGTCACCTCGCTGCCGGCCGGCGCCGGGGCACCGGACTCGGCTGATCTGCCCGCCGGGGCGGTGACCCTGCGCAACGACGCCGGCCTGGCGCAGTTCGTCGGCGCCGGCCCGCCTCCCGGCCACGGCCCGCACCGCTACTTCTTCGCGGTGCACGCCGTCGACACCGAGTCGCTGGCACTGCCGGACGGAGCCAGCCCGGCCTTCCTGGGCTTCAACCTGTTCTCGCACGCCATCGGGCGCGGTGTCCTGGTCGGGACCTTCGAGCAGGCCGCACCCGA
>CAZEOP010000020.1:10055-12320 GCA_964513715.1 uncultured Gordonia sp. | reverse complement strand
CGGCCGTTCAGCTGATCTGCGGTTCGGCCGTTCAGTTGATCGGCATTCCGGCGCGTCACGCCGCCAGGTAGGCACAATCCAGGCGGGCTTCGAGCATCTTCTCGGTGCTCGATCGGTCGTCGGGTGGTGCGTGTGCGGAGGGTCGGGCGAGTCGGTCGTGGTGGTGCAGCGGGTTCAGTCGCCAGGGCATGTCGGTGCCGTGGGGTCGCCAGGCCATGCGGCCGGCGTCGGGCCCGGTGGACAGGATCGTCGTCTCCCAGTGGCCCGTCTTCTTGCCGACCCAGCGGTTGTTGGGGCCGCAGGCGGAGCCGAGGTGGTCGATATCGGTGGGTCCGCCGTGCTGCCAGTCGGGGCTGTGGTGGGCTTGGGTGCGGATGAAGGGGGCGTCGCAGCCGGGGGCGGTGCAGCCGCGATCGCGGGCGAAGAGCATGAGTCGCTGGCCCCTGGAGGCGAGCCGGTGTTTCTTGGCGCGGCCCAGGTAGAGGGGCTGGCGGGTGTGTTTCCGGAACACGGCCAGGTACATGCGAGGGTTGTTCTTCGCGGCCAGCTCGATGAGGTCGGCGACGGGTAGCAGCGTGCCGGTGCCGGTGAGGGCGAGTCCGGCGTGGCGGGCGAGGTCTTCGTCAGAGACGGTGATGACCAGTTCGGTGGCCAGTGGGCCGGGTGCACCGAGGCCTTTGTGGGCGATGACGTAGTCGCACATGGCCTCGAAGGCGTCGTGGTGGCGTTGTCCGGGCGTGCGCTGGTCGCGTTCGCGGGCGTCGGCGAGTGTCTGCTCGTCGGCGCCGGCGCCGGCGTCGTCGCCGTGCACGGGGTCGGTGTCGTCGGGGTTGTTCACGCCGGGCGCGCCCCAGCTGTGGGCGATGAGTTCCCATTTGGCGCGTGCCGACGGGGTGAGGCGGGCGACGAGCTTGCTCATCAGCTGGTCGTCCTGGGCGCTGATCCAGAAGTCGCGCCGGCGTTGCCGGTCGCCGGGTTCGGTGAGGGTGCCGTCGGGATCGAGGTAGGCGAGCAGTCGGGAGGCCACGATGCCCAGGTCTTTGGGGTTGAGGGTGCGGGCGAGTTCGGCGAGCCGGGCTTCGGCGTCGGCCGTGACGGTGGGACCGACGGCAGCGGGGATCTTCGCCATGGCCTCGGTGATGAGCAGGGCGTGCGCGGCGCCGATGGCGCCGTCGGCCACGGCAATCGGCGGTGGCCGGCAGCTGCGGGTCGAGCTTCTCGCCGGTGAGGGCGGTGTGCCGGGTGAGCCGGGCGGCGAGGGTGGCGCGGCGGCGGGCTTCGCCGCGGCCCAGGCGCAGACCGAGGGACAGGTACAGGTGCATGGATAGGTAGCCGGCGTTGTAGAAGATGCGGCGGTCGGAGCCCTCGAGGAACAGGCCGGCGGAGACCGCGTCGAGGCGTCGGCGGCTGCGTTCGGTGATCTCGATGACCGCGGCGACGGTGTTCTCGGTCTCTCGGGACAGGTCGGTGGTGGTGAGTCTGGTCAGGGCGGCGTCGATGAGCTGGGCGAGGTCGTGAGCGGAGTCGGGGAGCACGATCCCGGTCCTGGCGGCCAGTTCGTCCTCGGTGAGGGGTGCGGCGGCCGAGTCGTCGTACGACAGGGGGCCGTCGGTGCCGTCGATCATCGGGCTCACCTCCCGCCGCCGGGTGTTGCTATCGAACCGGTGCTGCTGTCGAAGCCGTGTTGCTATCGAATTTTGTATAGAACAGGCGTTCGACTTCTTGATTCCATCGTACGACTGGAAGTCGGTGCGGGCAAGGCTTCTCGGGGAGGGATTTCGGGTGGTTGTCAGGGTCGGGGTAGCTCGACCCGGGGCGCCGGGTTCAGGCAGCGGGGTGCTCGCCGTCGGCGGCTCCCGAGCCGACGGCCTGCTCCAGCGAGCCGAAGCCGCCGGCGCGCAGCCGGGCGGCGATGCCGTCGTTCAGTTCCTTGAGCCACACCGGGCCGCCGTAGATGAAGCCGGTGTAGACCTGCAGCAGCGAGGCGCCGGCCAGGATCCGTTCCCAGGCATCGTCCACGGTCTCGATGCCGCCGACGCTCACCAGCGTCACCCGGCCGCCGACCCGGGCGTGCAGGCGGCGCAGCACCTCCAGCGAGCGTGCCTTGACCGGTGGGCCGGACAGTCCGCCCGCGCCGATCGCCTCGACCTGCGCGGCCGGCGTCGCGAGCCCGGAACGCCCGATTGTGGTGTTGGTGGCCACGATCCCCGCCAGCCCCAGTTCCACGGCCAGATCGGCGACCGCGTCCACGTCCTCGTCGGACAG
>CAZEOP010000020.1:0-10045 GCA_964513715.1 uncultured Gordonia sp. | reverse complement strand
GATCTTGACCAGCACCGGCACCTGCGCCACCTCCTGCACGGCCTGCAGGATCGGGCGTAGCGACTCGACGGCCTGCAGGTCGCGCAGCCCCGGAGTGTTCGGCGAACTCACGTTCACCACCACGAAATCGGCGAGCGGACCCAGCAGCCGGGCGCTGTGGCGGTAATCGTCGATGGCCTCGTCGACCGGGACCACCTTGGTCTTGCCGATGTTGGCGCCGATCGGCGCGCGCCGCGGCCCCGGGCGCGGCTCGGCGAGCTTCACGGCGGCGGCCTCGGCGCCCGGATTGTTGAAGCCCATCCGGTTGATCAGCGCCTTGTCCGCGGGCAGCCGGAACAGCCGCGGCTGCGGGTTGCCCGGCTGGGCGCGGCCGGTGATGGTGCCGATCTCGGCATAGCCGAAGCCGAGCTGCGCCCACACGTTCACCGCCTCGGCGGACTTGTCGAAACCGGCCGCCAGGCCCACGGGCGCGGGGAAGGTGACCCCGAACGCGCTCGAACGGAGGATCTCGTCGCGCGGCGCGAAGACCGCCGCGATGAGCGCGCGCAGACCGGGAGTCCGTCCGGAGAACTGCAGCAGCCGCGCGATGATCCGGTGGATGCGTTCGGGCGGCACCAGGAACATGAGCCGCAGGACCACCGGATACAGCAGGCGGTTGACGCCCGAGAGCAGGCGGCCGGACCGGCGGGGAGCCGGCGGCGCGGGCAGCGCGGGGGTCGGCATGGCGGGAGTGGTCACGGCGTCTCCTCAGCGGTTCTCGACGGCGGTGCGGGAGGCGACCTGCAGGCCGTCGCCGCGTCCGGACAGCAGGTACAGCATCCCGTTGCCCGGGTCGGTGGCCAGCGCGGTGATCTGGCCGATCGTGCCGATACGCGCCTTCTCCCGGGGTTCGCCGGTCGCCAGGTCGTAGGCGATGGCGACGTTGTCGCCGGTGGTGGCGACCCACAGCCGGTTCGTGGCGGCGTCGTAGGTGAGGGCGTAGGGGCTCTGAGCCACCGGGAAACGGAAGCGCATCACGATCGGCTGGCCGTAGAAACCGAGGATCTCGTTGTCGCGGGTGTTCGACACCAGGACCCGGCCGTAGGGATCCACCGTGCCCTGGGTGACGCCGTTGCCGGCCCGCAGCGCGGCCTTGAGTTCACCGGAGTCGATGTCGATCGGGGTCACCGACGACTGCGCGCGGTCGATCACCACGACCTGGCCGGCCAGCGGGGAGCTCTCCGGGGCGACGAGCAGCTGATCCACCCGCACGAAGTCGTGCAGGTCGCGCCGCCGTTCGCCGTCGCGGCCCAGCACGACGACGCGGCCGTCCGCGGTCCCGGCCAGCACTCGCTCACCCGGCGCCGCGGCGAGGGCGCTGACCTGCCCCTGGCCGCCGGCGATCCGGCTGACGGCGCCGTCGCGCGCGACATGCGCCACCTGATCGTCGGTGGCCACCAGGAAGCCGTCGCCGTCGGCGGCGAGCGCGGTGGCCGGGTGGCCGCCGAGGTCCACGGTGCGCGGCGGCGGCGTGTCCATCGCGCCCGGCGCGGTGTGCAGGAGCACCGCGCCGTCGGTGCCCAGGGTGGCCACGGTCGTTCCGGCCACGGCCAGTGCGGTGCCGGCGGGCGCGGGGATCACCGATCCGGTGATCGCGCCGCCCGGCGGCGGGGAGGCGGCCGGCGTGGCCGGTGCGACGGTGGGTACGTCGCCGGCGCCGCCGGCCTGTTCGCCGTCGTCGCTGCCGCAGGCCGCGAGGGCGGCGACCGTCGCCAGAGCGGCGCAGGCGGCGATGATTCGCAAGGGTTTCCGCATGCCTCCATCTTGCGTGAGCGACGGCCGTCACTGCGCGCTGGGGCCGTCGATCGGGCGTGCAGCGGGTACTGTGGGCGCTCGTGACCGACATGACCTGGGCTCAGTCCGTCGTCCTCGGAGCCGTGCAGGGCCTCACCGAATTCCTGCCGATCTCCTCGTCCGCGCACATGCGGATCGTCAGCCAGCTCTGGTTCGGCGGCGACGCGGGGGCATCGTTCACCGCCGTCTCCCAGCTGGGCACCGAACTGGCGGTTCTGGTCTTCTTCTGGCGCGACATCGTGCGCATCATCGCCGCCTGGTTCGCCGGGCTGCGCGATAGCGAGCGGCGCGGACTGGACTATCGGATCGGCTGGTACGTCATCCTGGCGACCATCCCGATCGTCGTGCTCGGATACCTGTTCACCGATCAGATCCGCACGCTCGGCCGGAACCTCTGGCTCATCTCGATCATGCTGATCGCCTTCTCGTTCGTGTTCGTGGCCGCCGAGCGTTTCGCGACACAGCGGCGCAGCCTGGAACGGCTGAGCCGCACCGATGCGATCGTCATGGGCGCCGCCCAGTGTCTCGCGCTGATCCCCGGGGTCTCGCGTTCGGGCGCCACCGCGAGCGCCGGACTCTTCCTCGGGCTGAACCGCGAGGCCGCCTTCCGGTTCTCCTTCCTCATCGCGATTCCGGCGGTTCTCGGTTCCGGGCTGTACAGCCTCAAGGATGCCTTCGAGCCGTCGACCGAGGGCCTGTCGGCCAGCGGCGGGCAGATCGCGCTGGCCACCGTCATCGCCTTCGTCCTCGGCTACGCCTCCATCGCCTGGCTGCTGAAGTTCGTCAGCGGTCACTCGATGAACTGGTTCGCCGCCTACCGCATCATCCTGGGCTCGGTGGTGCTGATCCTGTTGGCGACCGGCGTCGTCGCCGCCTATTAGGCATTAGGCTCGCGGACATGACGGTGATCGGTGGTCCGGCGGTGATCGGCGCATGACCGTGATCCTGGTCCGGCACGGCCGGTCGACGGCGAACACCGCCGGCATCCTGGCCGGACGGACACCCGGCATCGGGCTGGACGAGACCGGCGCGGCACAGGCCGCCGGGCTCGCCGGCCGATTCGGCAGCGTCCTGGATGAGGTCACCGCGGTGGTCCGGTCACCGCTGCAGCGCTGCGCCGAGACGGTTTCTCCGCTGCTCGCCGCACTCGGTGCGCGGCCCGGCGGCGGCGTCCCGGAAATCGTGGACGAGCGACTCGTCGAGGTGGACTACGGACAGTGGAGCAACCGCGCGTTCACCGAACTCGTCGGCGAGCCGCTCTGGAAGACGGTGCAGCAGCATCCGTCGGCCGCGGTATTCCCCGGCGGCGAGGGCCTGGCCGAGGTCGCCCGCCGGGCTACCGAAGCGGTGCGCACCCTCGACCGCCTGCACGCCGGTGGCGACGGGCGGGGCCTGTGGGTGGTGTGCTCGCACGGCGACGTCATCAAGGCGATCCTGGCCGATGCGCTCGGCATGCATCTGGATGCCTTCCAGCGGATCGTCGTCGATCCGGCCTCGCTGAGTGTGGTGCATTACGGGGACGCGCGGCCGGTGGTGCACACCGTCAACAACGGCGGCGCGCTGTCCCTGCCGGCCCGGCCGTCCGCGGCCGCCGCGGTGGGCGGTTCGACCGGCGCCTGACGCGGGCGCATCGCGGGTACGGTGGACACGCACGCGACGCCACGTCGCGACCGACGACGACGAAAGGGGCGCAGCCCGATGGCCAGGACCATCCATGAATTCCGCGAACCCGAGCGCTTCGTCGCGGGCACCGTCGGCCAGCCGGGCGACCGCACGTTCTTTCTGCAGGTCGCCTCGGGCAGCCAGGTGCTGAGCGTGCAGATCGAGAAGCAGCAGGTCACCATCCTGGCCGAGCGGCTGGGCTACCTGCTCGATGAGGTGCGCCGCCGGTTCGGCACGCCGGTACCGCCCGAGGTCACCGAGGTGGCCGACACCTCGCCGCTGGCCATGCCCATCGACGCCGAGTTCCATGTCGGTTCGATGGGCCTGGGCTGGGATGCGGAGGCCGCGTCCGTCGTCGTCGAACTGCTGGCGGTGACCGAGGATCCCATCGACGAGGCGGTGATCCTGGACGACACCGCCGAGGGGCCGGACACCGTCCGGGTCTTCCTCACCGCGCAGGCCGCCCGCGAATTCTCCGCGCGCTCCGAGCGCGTGGTGGCCGCCGGCCGGCCGTTGTGCCCGCTGTGCCACCAGCCGCTGGACGCGGCCGGCCACATCTGCGCCCGCAGCAACGGCTACCACCGCGGCGTTCCGTTCAGCCGGTCGGTCGAGTTCGTCGACCCGGACGTCCTCCGGCTGTTGGGCCGGCTGGCGCCGGGCATCGAGACGGCCTTCGACGCCGAGGACGACGACGGCGACGCGGACCCCGACGACAAATGACAGCCGACCCGACCGGTGACCTGCTGCGCGGGGGCGCGCTGTCGGCGCTGGGGCGGATCCCGACGGCCAGCAACCTGGCCTTCGTCTGCGAAGCGCGACTGGGCGGCGAGGTGCTGCGCTGCATCTACAAACCGATCCGCGGTGAGGCGCCGCTGTGGGACTTCCCGGACGGCACACTCGCCGGCCGCGAGGTCGCGGCCCGCCTGGTGGACGCGGCGCTCGGCTGGGAGCTGATTCCCGAGACCGTGCTGCGCCAGGACGGTCCGGACGGCGCCGACCTGGGGCCGGGCATGCTGCAGCGGTGGATCGACCTGCCCGAGGAGCCGGTCTACCCCGAACCGGTCGAGATCGTGCCCGCGCACGACGTTCCCGAGGGCTACCTGCCGATCCTGCGTGCGCAGGAGGACGACGGCACGGTGGTCGCCGTTGCGCACGCCACCGATCCGGCGATGCACCGGCTCGCCGTGCTCGATGCGGTGCTGAACAACGCCGACCGCAAAGGCGGGCACATCCTGGCCGACCGGGACGGCCGCATCCACGCCATCGACCACGGGCTGACCCTGCACGCCGAGCCGAAGCTACGCACCGTGCTGTGGGGCTGGGCCGGCCGGCCCGTCGACGATGCGCTGCGCGACGATCTCGCCGCGCTGACCGCCGGGCTGGCGCCCGGGGCGCCGCTGCGCGCAGACCTGGACGAGCTGATCACCGGCGAGGAGATCGAGGCCCTGCGGGAGCGGGCCGGTGCGCTGGCCGGCGGCGCGCCGCTGCCCGAACCCCCGTATCAGCGCGCCGTGCCCTGGCCGCCGTTCTGATCCCGGGGGCGGCCGGCGGCCGGGTACCCGCCCGCGACCGGCCGGTTCGGCGCGCGCACTAGAGTCGAGTCATGCACTCCTGGCCGTCGCCCACCGTTCCCGAACTGCCCGGCACCGGACCGGCGCTCCGCCTGTACGACACCTCCGATGCCCAGGTGAAGCCGGTGGCACCCGGCCCGGTGGCCACCATGTACGTCTGCGGCATCACCCCGTACGACGCCACCCACCTGGGGCACGCGGCCACCTACCTGGCCTTCGACACCGTCAACCGGGTGCTGCGCGACCTGGGGCACGAGGTGCACTACGTCCAGAACATCACCGACGTGGACGATCCGCTCTTCGAGCGCGCCGAGCGCGACGGCGTGGACTGGCGCGAGCTGGGCAGCAGCGAGATCGATCTGTTCCGCGAGGACATGACCGCGCTGCGGGTGCTGCCCCCGCGCGACTACATCGGGGCGATGGAGTCGGTGGACGAGGTGATCGAGGCGGTCGCCGCGATGCTCGGATCCGGCGCCGCGTACACGGTGGACGACGACGAGTTCCCCGACGTCTACTTTCACGCCGATGCCACCGGCATGCTCGGCTACCAGTCGAACTACGACCGGCCCACCATGGAGCGCTTCTTCGCCGAACGCGGCGGGGATCCCGGGCGGCCGGGTAAGCGCGACACCATCGACCCCGTCCTGTGGCGCGCCGCCCGTCCGGGCGAGCCGTCGTGGGAGGCGCCCTTCGGGCCCGGCCGGCCCGGCTGGCACATCGAGTGCTCGGTGATCGCGCTGAACCGGCTGGGCGAGTCCTTCGACATCCAGGGCGGCGGCAGCGACCTGATCTTCCCGCACCACGAGTACTCGGCCGCGCACGGAGAGTCGCTGGCCGGTCAGCGGCGCTTCGCCCGGCACTATGTGCACACCGGCATGATCGGGCTGAACGGCGAGAAGATGTCGAAGAGCCTGGGCAACCTGGTGAAGGTCTCGGTGCTGCGCGCCGAAGGCGTCGACCCGGCCGCTGTGCGGCTCGGGCTGCTCAGCGGCCACTATCGCGGCGACCGGATGTGGACCGATGCCGTGCTGACGCAGGCGCAGGATCGGCTGGCGCGCTGGCGCCGCGCGGTCGCAGCGCCGTCCGGGCCGCCGGCCGATGCGGTGATCGCCCGGGTGCGCGCCCACCTGGCCGACGACCTGAACACCCCGAAAGCCCTGGCCGCCATCGACGCCTGGGCGGCGGACACGACGATCGGCATCGGCGACGATGCGCGGGCACCCGGGCAGATCGCGGCGCTCGCCGACGCGCTGCTGGGCATCGATCTGTCAGGCTCTGTCGGCGGACGTGCCGACCGGTAGAAGGCGTCCTACGCGATCGTTGTCGGATACGCTGCACTCCGTGGCGAAGGTGACGGAGATTCCCGGGGATGCCGACGGTGGGGTGTTCACCGTCGTGACACACACGTCCACCTACCTGATCGACCTCAACGAGAAGACCCTGCTGCGGGCGCCCGGCGTCGGCCGGCACGAGGACCAGACCTGGGAAGTCAGCGAGCTGCGCCGCGACTCGCAGGACATTCCGCTGCTGAAGGTGCGCACCTGCACCGTCGGCGAGCCCGCGCAGTTCTGGGTGAGTGCGGTCGACGACCCGGAGGTCCGCACCTGGCGCATCACCACCCCGGTCATCGAGATCGAGCGGCTCGACTGAGCCCGGAAGCCGTTCAGTCGCCGCCGCGGCCGCGCAGGTAGCGCTCGAACTCGGCGGCCAGAGTGTCGCCGTCCACTTCGGTGAGCGAGGACGGCTCGTCGGCCTCCTCGCGATCCTCGAGCTCGCGCACATAGGTCGCCATGTCCCGGTCGTCGGCGGTCATCTCGTCGATGGTCTCGGTCCACTCGCGGGCCTGGTCGGGCAGCATGCCGAGCGGGATCGGCACCTCGATGACCTTCTCCAGTCGCTGCAGCAGCGCGAGGGTGGCCTTCGGGTTCGGGGGATTGCTGACGTAGTGCGGCACCGAGGCCCACAGGCCCACCGCGGGCACGCCGGCCTGGATGAAGGCATCCTGCAGCACCCCGGTGATCCCGGTCGGGCCCTCGTAGCGGGCATCGGTCAGGCCCAGTCGCGCCGCGGACTCCGTGCTGTAGGCGGTGCCGGTGATCGGCACCGGCCGGGTGTGCGGGGTGTCGGCCAGCAGCGCGCCCAGCAGCACCGCCGACTCCACGTCGAGGGCGACGGCCAGGTCGACGATCTCCTCGCAGAACGCCCGCCAGCGCAGATTCGGCTCCAGCCCGAGGACCAGCACCAGATCGTGCTCGCCGCCGGGGACGCGGCAGTACGAGATGCCGGTCGACGGCCATTCCAGCCGACGGGTCACCCCGCCGCTCTGGTGCACCACGGGACGGGACGACTGGTAGTCGTAGTAGTCGTCCGGGTCGATGTCGTACAGCTCGGTCGCGTCCCAGGTCAGTGACAGATGCTCCAGCGCGGCCGATGCCGAGTCGCCCGCATCGTTCCAGCCGCCGAAGGCCGCGATGAGCACCGGTCGGCGCAGGTCGGGCAGGGGATCGGAGCCGGTGGCGTTCACAGCGACCAGCCTACGGACACCCGCGATTCGCGGCGAACTAACCTGGTAGCCATGCCGATCACTCCTCCGGACCAGTCCCGTTACGACACGACCTTCCTCGAGGCCATGTCGCGACGGGTACTGATCGGCGACGGCGCCATGGGAACCATGCTGCAGGCCGCGGACCTGTCCGTCGAGGACGACTTCCTCGGCCTGGAGGGGTGCAACGAGATCCTGAACGACACGCGGCCCGATGTGCTCGCCGACATCCACCGACGCTACTTCGAGGCCGGGGCCGACGCGGTGGAAACCAACACCTTCGGCTGCAACCTGTCGAATCTGGGCGACTACGACATCGCCGACCGCATCCGGGAACTGGCCTTCAAGGGCACCCGGATCGCGCGCGAGGTGGCCGACGAGGTCGGTCCCTCGGCTGACGGGACCGCCCGTTTCGTCCTGGGCTCCATCGGCCCGGGCACCAAGCTGCCGAGCCTGGGGCACACCACCTTCGCGGTGATCCGCGATGCCTACCTCGAATGCGTGCTCGGCATGCTCGAGGGCGGCGCCGACGCCATCCTCATCGAGACCTGTCAGGATCTCTTGCAGCTCAAGGCCGCGGTGATCGCCGCGCGCCGGGCCATGGCGCAGTTCGGCCGGCACCTGCCGATCATCACCCACGTCACCGTCGAGACCACCGGCACCATGCTGGTCGGCTCGGAGATCGGTGCGGCGCTGGCCGCCATCGAACCGCTCGGCGTGGACGTGGTGGGCCTGAACTGCGCCACCGGTCCGGCCGAGATGAGCGAGCATCTGCGCTACCTGTCCAAGCACTCGCGGCTGCCGGTCTCGGTGATGCCGAATGCCGGTCTGCCGGTCCTGGGCCCCAACGGCGCCGAGTACCCGCTCGGTGCGGCCGAGATGGCCGATGCGCTGGCCGGCTTCGTGCGGGAATTCGGCCTCCAGTTCGTCGGCGGCTGCTGCGGCAGCACCCCCGAGCACATCTCCCGGGTGGCCGAGGCCGTCGCCGCGACCACCCGGGCGCAGCGTCGTCCCGACCACGAGTCCGAGACCTCGTCGCTCTACACGGCGGTGCCCTTCGATCAGGACGCCAGCTTCCTGGTGGTGGCCGAGCGGACCAACTCCAACGGCTCCAAGGCCTTCCGCGAGGCGATGATCGCCGAGGACTATCAGAAGTGCCTGGAGATCGCGAAGGATCAGATCCGCGACGGCGCGCACATGCTCGATCTCAACGTCGACTACGTCGGCCGCGACGGCGCCCTGGACATGACGGCGCTGGCCTCTCGGCTGGCGACCTCGTCGACCCTGCCGATCATGATCGACTCCACCGAGCCGGAGGTGATCCGGGCCGGTCTGGAGCATCTGGGCGGACGCTGCGCGGTGAACTCGGTCAACTACGAGGACGGCGACGGCCCCGACTCGCGGTTCACCAAGATCATGGAGCACGTCGCCGAGCACGGCGCGGCCGTCGTCGCCCTCACCATCGACGAGGAGGGGCAGGCGCGCACGGCCGATCACAAGGTCGCGATCGCCGAGCGGCTGATCACCGACCTGATGGAGAACTGGAAGCTGGAGCAGGAGGACATCATCATCGATGCCCTCACCTTCCCGATCTCCACCGGGCAGGAGGAGGTGCGCCGGGACGGCATCGAGACCATCGAGGCCATCGCGCGGCTGCACGAGAAGTACCCGGAGATCCACTTCACCCTCGGCATCTCGAACATCTCGTTCGGCCTGAATCCGGCGGCTCGTCAGGTGCTGAACTCGGTCTTCCTGCACGAGTGCGTGCAGGCCGGCCTGGACACCGCGATCGTGCACGCCTCGAAGATTTTGCCGATGGCGCGCATCCCCGACGAGCAGCGCGAGGTGGCGCTCGATCTGGTCTACAACCGTCGTCGCCTCCCCGGCACCGACGGGTCCGACGACCCCGGCTACGACCCGCTACAGCGCCTGATGGAACTCTTCGAGGGCGTCTCGGCGGCCTCGGCGCGCGAATCGCGGGCCGCCGAGCTGGCCGCGATGCCGCTGTTCGAGCGACTGCAGGCCCGCATCGTCGAGGGCGAGCGCAACGGTCTGCTCGACGATCTGGACGAGGCACGCGCGCAGGTCCCGCCGCTGGAGATCATCAACGAGCATCTGCTGGCCGGGATGAAGACCGTCGGCGAGCTGTTCGGTTCGGGCCAGATGCAGCTGCCGTTCGTGTTGCAGTCCGCGGAGGTGATGAAGACCTCCGTCGCGCACCTGGAGCAGTTCATGGAGGCGACGGGCGAGGACGGCAAGGGCCGCATCGTGCTGGCCACGGTGAAGGGCGACGTCCACGACATCGGCAAGAACCTCGTCGACATCATCCTGAGCAACAATGGCTACGACGTCGTCAACATCGGCATCAAGCAGCCCATCGCCACCATCCTGTCGGCGGCCGAGGAGTCCGGCGCCGACGTGATCGGGATGTCCGGCC